>JARIAS010000079.1 GCA_029257745.1 Candidatus Cryptobacteroides sp.
CCTATGATGCTCAAGTGGGTTTAGATATTTCTGCCAATCCTATTCCTTCGAGAATAATTGTGGAAATTAGTGCATTTGCCAATCCTTTCCCTTATGAAAAAAGAATGATAGAACCATTTGTAACCACGTATCTGAAAAAGAAAAATATGGAGGATGTGGTGACTCAATATCACCTTGAACCTTTTGAGTTGAATGTCTTGTCTCTCAAGCAAACCTTGTGTGAGAAAACTGTTTCTCTCATTCGCTTCTCTATAAGCGAGGATCCGTTGGCATCCTTATCGTCGAAAATCCGCCATTTCTATGATTTGAACGCATTGTTAGCTATCAAAAAATTAGAGGAGTATGTTTGTGGCGAAGATTTTGGGCATGATGTGGAAACCTTAGTCAAACATGACCAAGAAACCTTTGACGAACCTGCTGGCTGGAAAGGCTTAAAAGATTTGAGACAATCCCCATTAGTGATAGATTTTGAAAAATTATGGGACGATCTGTCTCCCAAATACAAAGAGAATTTATCGGCAATTGCTTATGGAGAAATCCCTTCTCCAGACACCATAAAAGATTCTTTCTTGAAAATATTGAAATCTCTTAGATAGATTAACCTTACGAAAAGTTTATAATTATCTCTCGAATAAACAATTAGGGCACTTACAATGCTCCTTAGTAATCACAACAAACTTGCTAGAATAGTGATGGCTCTAAGGCTTTTACATGAAAGCTTTTTCTGTGCCATTTTGTATATCCATATTTTCTTATAGCTTCGATATGCTCCTTAGTTGGATATGCCATATTTTTGTCCCATTTATACTCCGGGTATTCTTTTGCTAAACTTATCATAAAATCATCCCTATAAGTCTTAGCTAGCACAGAAGCAGCTGCAATACTAGCATATATAGCATCACCTTTTACTATTGTTTTATAATTAAAATCCTCAAAAGATTTAAATCTATTACCATCTATAAGCAGTAGTTCAGGTCTTATATCTAGTGATAAGACGGCTCTTTGCATAGCAAGTATAGAAGCATTTAAGATATTAATTTGATCAATTTCTTCCACAGATACCTGAACAACAGAATAGGCAAGGGCCTCTTTCTCAATAATATCTCGCAATATTAACCTATTCTTAGAACTCATCTTTTTTGAATCATTTAGTAGGGGGTGGTAGAAATTCTTATCTAAAATAACAGCTGCAGCAAAAAGTGGTCCTGCAATAGGTCCACGTCCTGCCTCATCACAACCAGCCTCAATTAGTTCCTTATCATAATAAGCTTTAAGCATAATTATATATTTTACTAAGGCAAAGTTAATATATTTCACTTAATATATAAGTGTAAGTGCTTCTGATAATAAATATAAAATGGCATAGTTGTTGTCTTGTAATAGCCTGGATATTAAAACTAATATATTATGAAAAAATATTTTACAATTCTACTAAGTATATTCTTAGTATCTAGTATTATAAATCTTAATGCTACAACAATTATGAAAACTATTAAGGTAAAAAATAGTATAGAGCTTCAAAAAGCTGTGTACTCCAATGTGGAAACAATTGAGTTAGTGAACTCAATCAGTCTTTTAAATACATTAAAGCTAGATAAGGGGCAAAAATTGGTAGCCAATAAAGAACATATCTTCTTAAGTTTTATAAATGGAGATGGTATTGCATTAAGCGGAGACAATGAAATATCTAATATTAATATACAAACTTCCCCTGCTCGAAGAGCTATATACATAGAATCTTCACAGGAGGATTTAGGTACTATTAAATTGAATAATCTAGTTATTACAGGTGTAGTTCAACTGCTCACAAGAGCTGATAACTTACATTTAAATGTAATAGCTAAAAATATAGACATTGTATCTGCAGATGCAAGGGCTTTTGCAGAAAGGCCAATGAAATATGGAGTAAATGTTTATCAAGGAGCTTTTACTGTATACAACTTTAATCCAGCAAAGGACAGTAAGATTAATGTAGTTGCAGAAAACATTTCTGTTGGTAGAGAAAACGCTCCTGTAATGGGTACTGGTATTTTTATTTCAGGCTTTAATGATAATGCAGGTGAGGTTGTAGTAGATAAACTAACTACCGGTAATGTATATTCAAATGGTATGATACCTACTGGACAAGCTAATCTTATCACTGGTGGTATTTTCATCGTTCATGGAGCCTATGCAAAGGAAATTGTATCTAATGGTAATGTTATGACATATGGCACTAATGATATGGTATTAGATAATTGGGGCAAAATTGGCAAATGGACAGTTAAGGAAAATGTAATTAGTTATGGTTCAAGCGGTATAGGCTTTGTAAATTTTGGTGACGTAGACGATTTTAGACTAGAAAAATCCATAATTACCTATGGTATAGGTGCTAGAGGTTTTAATCAATATGATGGTACTATCAAGAATGCTTATTTTGAGAATATTAAGACTATGGGAGATGGATCTATTGGTATACAGATTGGAAAACCTGTTGGCAATATAACTATAGGTACAGAGATTTCTACACAAGGCTCAGTAGGTGAGACCTTAGTAAAGGGTGAGATAAAGGTATTACATGCAGATGCTATCAGCGTTTTAGAAGGTGGAGAGATTGCTAAGCTAGAGGTATTAGGTAATATTAAAACTAGTGGTGAAGATGTTGTGAACTACCATATTAATGGGGGTAAGGTGAAGAATTTTATTTTGAAAGGTAAAAATATAGCTGATAAGCCTTCTTCTAAAACAGTTTTAATTGAAAATGGTGGAGTTTCACGCTCTAAATAAAACATATTAACATATTACTTAAAAGTCCTTTGTAAAGAGCTACAAAGGACTTTTACTTTATTATAGAAGTGGCTAAAAGTTGCATTTTAGAGTCAATTTATTTTATCGTGACATACCATTTCACAAGTAATAAATCGTATAAAATATTGTAACT
>JARIAS010000073.1 GCA_029257745.1 Candidatus Cryptobacteroides sp.
CTACTGGTTTCTTCCTAACTGACGAGCTTGCAAGAACTCACATTCAAGCAGGTGCAAAGAAGGTAATTATGTCAGCTCCTTCTAAAGATGCAACTCCTATGTTCGTTTATGGTGTAAACCACAAATCATATGCAGGACAAGATATCATCTCAAATGCTTCATGTACAACAAACTGTCTTGCTCCAATAAGCAAGGTTCTTAACGATAACTTCGGTATCGTACGTGGTCTAATGACAACTGTACACGCTGCTACTGCAACTCAAAAGACAGTTGACGGACCTTCTAAGAAAGACTGGAGAGGTGGACGTGGTATCCTTGAGAATATCATTCCTTCATCAACAGGTGCAGCTAAGGCAGTAGGTAAGGTTCTTCCTGAACTTAATGGTAAACTTACTGGTATGGCTCTACGTGTTCCTACATCAGATGTTTCTATCGTAGACCTAACAGTTGAGCTTGCAAAAGAGGCTACATATGAAGAAATATGTGCAGCTATGGAAAATGCAGCTAATGGCGAGTTAAAAGGTATCTTAGGTTATACTAAAGATGCAGTTGTTGCTACTGATTTCCGTGGTGATGCTCGTACTTCAATCTTTGATGAGAAAGCTGGTATCCAGCTAGACAAGACTTTCGTAAAAGTACTTTCTTGGTATGACAACGAATGGGGTTACTCAAACAAAGTTCTAGAAATGGCTAAGGTTATCATGAAGTAATCTTCTATTTTATAATTAAAAGAGGCTGTCTAATTAATTTTAGGCAGTCTTTTTTTATGATTAAGGTTATTATATTGTAGCTCTCTGCTATTTGAATTATAATTATCTTATTTGGCTTATATGATAAGAAGAATTATAGCAGTCATTATTGTAAACTTATCTTAAATCATTATAATATAGGTATATATAAGTTAATAAGATAGTTATATTAGTCAGTCATTGTTAGCGATATTATAGACTTTTAGCATACATTAATAGTATATACTAAGATTAGTTAATTATACGAGATATAACTTATTTATTTTTATAATACTTCAAGCAGTGTGAGTGTGATGTTTGTCTATATATTCTTATTCTAAGCATACTAAATACTTGTATCTTAATTAAGATATGAGTAAATTCGCCAAGCATAATTAAATATCTATGAGGTAAAATAAATTAATTATATATGAATAAAAAACATCTATTATTATGTGTCCTTAGTCTGTTAATGCCTTTTTTAATCAAGGCGAACAGCTTAAAACAGCAGATCAAGGATAAGCAATCTAAAAATCAGAATGAGTATATAATCGAGTCTGATGAGAATTTTAGACCTTTGCATCTAAATACCTTATGGTATCTAAGACCTGCAATAGATAATATAAGACAATCTTCTAATCCATGGATGGAATACGCTTTACCCATAGGTAATGGTCAGTTGGGTGCAATGATATTTTCTAATGTTAAGAGAGATATAGTGCAGATTAATGAAAAGAGTCTATGGCAGGGAGATAGTAAACATTATGGATCATATCTTAATTTTGCAAATCTTTATATTGAGGATATTTCTCCAGCTGAAAAGATTACAGATTATGTTCGCTACTTAGATTTGGAGGAAGCAAGAGCTTCTATGAAGTATACTAAAAACAATATTAATTTTACGAGAGATTATATCTCTTCATATCCAGATCAAGCTATAATAATTAGGCTGAAATCTTCTAAAAAAGGGGGACTAAATCATAGATTTACAGTGGATAATCCTAATAATGCAAAGATTCAGTACAAGGATGCTACAATATCTTTTAGAGGCAAATTGCAACTCTTATCTTTTGCATTAAATATGAGGGTTATATCCAGTACAGGCGATATTAGCACTAGTGAAGATGCTATTACTGTTAGCAATTCTGATGAGATATTACTTATTATTACTGCTGGTACAAATTATAAGTTAGATGCAAAGGATTTTACATTTAATCCAAAGCGATTGTATTCACTTTTAGAAAAAAGAGTGAAAAATCTTTCAAAAAAGAATTGGAATGAATTGTATTCTACACATTTAAATGATTATAAAAAACTATATGATAGACTTACTTTTAAGCTCCAAGGTGCTGAAAATGATTGTGATACATATACATTAGTCAATGAATACTCATTTTTAAATAGAGATTTATTCCTTAACAAGTCCTTAAATCTTAAGGATAAGTACTCAAAGCAAACCTTAGATTATTTAGCAAAAGAAAAGAGCAGAGCTTTGATGTTAGAACAATTATATTTTAACTACGCACGTTATCTTCTTATTTCTTCAAGTAGGGGTATATCTCTACCAGCCAATCTACAAGGTATATGGAATAATACAAATACACCACCTTGGAAATCAGATATACATGCCAATATAAATGTTCAGATGAATTATTGGCCTGCTGAGAACCTCAATTTGTCCGACTTACATATGCCATTCCTAGACTATATTTATCAAATGGCTATTAAGTCTAAGCAGTGGAAGCAAAATGCAAAAGATGCTGGTCAGACCAAGGGTTGGACTTGCTATACAGAAAATAATATCTTTGCATACCATGGAGGCTTTGCACATAATTATGTTATAGCAAATGCTTGGTATGCCTTGCATATGTGGCAACATTATTTATATACATTAGACAAAGACTATCTAAGGGAAAAAGCCTTTCCTGTAATGAAATCAGCTACGGATTTTTGGTTGGAAAGACTCATACAGGATAGAAAGATTAAAGATGGAACTTGGGTTGCTCCTAATGAATATTCACCAGAACATGGCCCGGGAGCAGAAGATGCAACAGCTCATGCTCAGCAGTTTATATATAATCTCTTTTCAAATACATTAAAAGCTATAAAGATTTTATCTCTTGAGAAATCGCTGCCAAAAGACTTTTTAGAAGACTTAAAAAATAAGTTTGAACATTTAGATAAGGGCTTAGCTACTGAAACAATAGCCGGTAAGGAAGTTCTAAGAGAATGGAAGTATACAAGTGGTCAAACTGGCAAAAATGGTGTACAAGCTCATCATAGACATATGTCTCATCTTATGGTCTTACATCCATTAGGTGATATAGATAGTTCAAGTATATATTTTCCTGCAATTATAAACTCTCTTAACCATAGAGGTGATGCTTCAACAGGTTGGTCAATGGGTTGGAAAATAAATCTTTGGGCAAGGGCCTTAGATGGTAATAGGGCATACAATATTTTAAGAACAGCTCTAAGGCATTCTACAAGTTATAGAACTGATGCTTCTAGAGGAGGTATTTATTACAATTTATTTGATTCTCATGCACCTTTTCAGATAGATGGTAACTTTGGTGCAGCAGCAGGAATAGGGGAGATGTTACTTCAGAGTTATAATGGTAAGATTAATATATTGCCAGCACTTCCTGATTTTTGGACAGCAGGTAGCATAGATGGTATTAGAGCAGAAGGTGGGATAGAGTTAGATATAAAGTGGAGCAATAATATTCTAAGCAATTTGGCAATAAAGAATATAAATGAAAAAGATATTATAGTAGAATATAAGAATATTGCTGATTATAAATGCTCTAAAACAGATAGTATAGAGGTCTTATCAAAGAATAAGCTTAAAATCAAAGCTAATACAGGTTATTTAGAATTTCATCGTTAAATTTTGATACGACAGTTTATATTATGATATAAAAAAGGCTAACTGAAAAGTTATGATGACTTTAAAGTTAGCCTTTCATATTATTCCCAATTACTCTCTGTCTTTTTCTTTCTTTTGAAATCTTTTGCCAAGCCTCCAGTACTTGTTTCTTTATATAGAGATGGCAGATCTTTACCTGTTTCTTTCATTACTTCAACTACATGATCAAAACTTACCCTGTGTTTTCCGTCTGAGAAAGTAGCATAGATATTAGAGTCCAAAGCACGGGTAGCAGCAAAGGCATTTCTTTCTATACAAGGTATTTGAACTAGACCACATATAGGATCACAGGTCATACCCAAGTGGTGTTCCAATCCCATCTCAGCTGCGTATTCAATTTGAGAAAGACTTCCACCAAATAACTGACATGATGCACCTGAAGCCATAGCACAAGCAACTCCAACTTCCCCTTGGCAACCAACTTCAGCACCGGATATAGAGGCATTTTCCTTAACAATATTGCCTATTAGTCCAGCAGTAGCTAAGGCTCTTACAATTCTTTTATCTGATATATTATGATTTTTGGCTAAATGGTAGAGTACTCCCGGTATGACTCCAGAAGAACCACAGGTAGGAGCTGTAACAATTTCCCCACCTGAGGCATTTTCTTCGCTAACTGCTAAAGCATAAGCATAAACAAGTCCACGGCTTTGTAAGCTTGCCTTAAAACCACTAGCTTTGACATAGTAGTTTGGAGCCTTTCTGTGTAAGTGTATAGGGCCAGGCAAAACTCCTTCATTTTCCAAACCTCTCTCAACAGCTCTTTGCATAGTTTCCCATACGACTTGTAAGTAATCCCATATTTCAGGACCTTCGCACTCGTCTACATATTCCCAATAATCTTTTCCATAATGATCACACCATTCCATTATATCCGACATAGTAGACATAGTGTATACATCTGGACTTGAGTTACTAAGTTTTGAGTTCTCTCCTTCTGAAAGAGCTCCACCTCCTACGCTATAAACAGTCCATTCACCCATCAGATTATTATTTTCATCATATGCTTGATACTTCATTGCATTTGGGTGAAAATCAAGAAAAGTAGCAGCTTCCCATACTATCTTAGTAGGTGCAATAGGAGATAAGACTTCTTTAATAGCTACATCTGTAAGGTGACCCTTGCCTGTTGCTGCTAAACTTCCGTATAAAGTTACAATATATGATCTAGCACCCTTATATCTTTCTGAAAAAATAATAGCTGCTTTTCGCGGCCCCATAGTATGGCTACTAGATGGTCCTTTGCCTATTCTATATAATTCTCTTAATGATTTCATATCTTATATCAAATACACTAAATATTATCAAAATCCTGCACAAAAATACAAAAACATTCATAAAAAAAGCTCTAATATTATTGAGATTTATCCAATATTATTGTACAAGTCTTATATATTTATTAAATTTGCTTAATTTATAAAAATTAAAAATTACAACAACATTTAAAGGAGGAATTTTATGAAAGATTTAAAGGGTTCTAAGACAGAAGAAAATCTTAGGACAGCGTTTGCAGGTGAAACACAGGCTTTTGCAAAGTATTTATACTATGCCTCTAAAGCAAAAAAAGATGGCTATGTGCAGATAGCACGATTATTTGAAGAAACAGCCATGAATGAGAAAGAACATGCTAAAATATGGTTTAAATATCTTCATGGAGGTTCAATGCCTGATACAGAAGCCAATCTACAAGATTGTATAGATGGTGAAAATTATGAGTGGACAGATATGTATGAGGGCTTTGCTCAAATAGCAAAAGAAGAAGGCTTTCCAGAACTTGCATTCTTATTTAATAAGATAGGTGATATTGAAAAGGAGCATGAAAAGAGGTTCAAGAAACTACTAACTAATATTAAGGATGGTTTAGTTTTTTCAAAGGATGAAGATACAATTTGGGAATGTGCAAATTGTGGTCATATTGTTATCGGAAAGAAAGCACCAGAACTTTGTCCTGTATGTAAGCATCCAAAGAGTTACTTTATGGTAAGAGCAGAAAACTATTAATATAATTTTAAATCTTGCAAGACTTATTAAGAATAAAGAGGTTAAGTAAAAGTTCTAAAACTTGTAACTTAGCCTCTTTTTATACCCTGTAAACTCTGTTCTTATGTAATATTTGCTCTGTATTTTTTAGTAAAAAAGTTTAATAACATAAAATATAAGATTACTTACAATATACATGAAAAAGCATACAAAGACAGCAAGGCTCCAATGAAGACCTAAACTAATTATAACAATACTTAGTATTGCTGATATAATTAAAAAGCCATAAACTTTAATTTTATAATTTCTTGAACTATGACCTCCTAATTTTAAAGAAAACATAGGTATCTCTGATACTAACAGTAAACTCAATATAATAGCAAGGATTATAAAAGAATACTGAGAAGAGAAAATATAATTAAGGTTTGTTGTCGTATGTAAACTTAGGCTATATATAAGAGATGAACAAAATAGGGCAGAAGCAGGGCTAGGTAAGCCTAAAAAAGAAGAACTTTGCCTTTCATCTATATTAAATTTAGCCAAGCGTAATGCAGTGAATACTGCAAGTATTAGACATATATAGGATATGTTTCTGTTAAAATTAGAAGCAGAGTAAGAATAAAGCATTACAGCAGGCAGAACTCCAAAGCTTACATCATCTGCCAGTGAATCTAATTCCTTTCCTATGTTTGAATATGCTTTTAAAGCCCTTGCTGATAGGCCATCAAAAAAATCAAATACAGCTGCCGCAAGCATTAGATAGAAGCTGTATTCAAAATTATGTTCTAATGCAAATATCACCCCTATGATACCACAAAATAGGTTCATCGAGGTGATAGTATTAGGAATATGTTTTACGATATTCATCTAATCAATATTTAATTATTTAATACCTAATTTCTTTCTTAATTGCTCAGGTATTGCACTCTTGTGCACCATAAAGTCAAGAGCTTTTGCCTTACAATATTCTTCAGAAATAAACCAGATGCCATCAAATGCTCCTGCAGTTTCTCCCCAAGAGTTCTTAACCATAAAGAACCTTCTACCATATTGATCTTTTGCTATACCAAATACGTGCATACCATGGTCATCAGTACTATTCTTGTTGTCATACTCTTCTTGACGCATAGCTTGAGTTACATTAACTTCTTTAGTTTCAAAATGAGCAGATTGTTTAGAATCTCCTTTACCTACCCATCTCTCTTGGTCAGAACCTTGTGTGTGTTGCTCTTTCATCTCAGGCATTAGTGCTAGACCATTTCTAGAAAAGCCTTTTTCACTGACATCACCACCCCATGTAGTAGTATAGCCTTTTTCTACAACAGAGAACCATAGATTGATAAATTCATCAATAGGAAGATTGTAAGCTTTGTCGTTTCTCCAATTATCAGCAACTTCTAAGGCAAATGGCTTGTAGAATGGATGGTGGCTAAAAGAAGTGAAGCTTATATAATCTTCAGCATTAAGCTTGTAGCTGTCTCTGTAAGAGTCAGGCGTATATTCTTTACCTTTATATGTAAATTTACTTGGGAATTTACCTAAGTAAGCATCTATCATAGCAGAAAAGCCTTTTTTCCAAGCAGTAGAAAGTACTTTATTTGGATTTTTACTAATAGCCTCTACATATGCTTTAGTTAGAGCATCAAGTTCTCCATGTACAGGAAGTGTAGTTCCGTATTCAAGACCAGGCATAATAACATTAGGAACTAGACCAAAATCACCCATAATGTGTATAACATCTTCACACTCGCTACCAGCACCCCAAGTAAGATTACCATCAAGTCTTATATATTTATCGGCTCTTTCTTTGTATGAGTTGCTTACAATAAACATCTCTGAAAAGTCAGGATAAAGAGCAGTATCTTTAATGTGATTTATACGAATAGCTTCTGACTCAAGGAAAGAAATACCAGAAAAACTCCAACATGTACCAGAACGATATTGGTTTTTAATGCTAGTAATAGGATTTTTCTTTACAACTGTTAGTTTGTATTCATTACCAGATGAATCAAAGGCTTTGTAATCTTGTGCAAAGCCAAAAACACTAGCAGAAGATAGAGCTAGTGATAGAAATAATGTTTTAATATTCATATTATATTAAATTTTAATTGTCGTAAACGATTTTACATATTTTACAAATATAAGATATTATGTTTATAAAGTCAATATATAAATCCAGCAAATTTTAGGCTTGTATACCTCATTAGCAAGTGAATGGATTGTAAGTCATGGTATTTAATCAAATTTTATTAATTTTGTCAAGCTATATTTAGCCTTAATATATGAAAGATAAAGTATTTAAAATATTCTATTTTCACGGCATGGGAGGTGGTGCAGACAGCAGAATTCCTAATATTTTAAAAGAATATTTCTCTAAAGCATTATATTTAAAAGATGGTATTGAATATCGTGTCGAAGTGGATATTTTTACCTATTCATTTGATGTTCAGATAGCTACAAAACAATTTGAGGCTTATTTTAAACATAATATAGTGAATCTTGTAATAGGCGAATCCCTTGGTTCATTGCATGCTATAAGGCAAAAGGATATACCCCATATACTTATTTCCCCCGCCTTAAATACATATAAGTATTTTTATTATCTAGCATTTTTATCTCGTATATCCTTGTTTCATAAATTATTTAATAATATATGGAAAGCAAAGGAAGGGGATAGGCAGTCACTTGATTTTTCTTATTCAAATCTAAGACAATATAAAGAGCATTATAGATTGGCAATGGCTAATTCAACTAAGGCAGGCAGTAGAGATGTCTTTTATGCTTTTTTTGGTAAAAATGATCATTATATGAAATATGGTATAGTCAGTGTAAAACATTTTGAGAGTAATTTTTCTCAAAACTATACAATGTATGAAGGTAGTCATTTTACGGAAAATAAATATGTATATTCGTTGATAATACCTAAAATATTAGAACTTATAGGGCTTAATTAGGGGATTAAAGAATAACATAAAACTAAGTAGTCGGGATATGATAAAAAAATAAAATATATAGTTAATAAAGATTTTTATTGTGTATCTTTGTGGCGTTTTTTGTTATAATGATTATGGCCAGTTTTAGAAAAATAGCTCTTTGTGAACTTGCTAAACACGAGGCAAAGCGTGCGTTCATAGAAGATAGACCTATCACATCTTACTTTGCAGAAAATGTCTTTGATGAAAATAAAATGAGACGTTATATGTCTTTAACTGCCTTAAATTCTATTCAAGAAGCCATAAAAGAAGGTAAAAAAATAGATAGGAATGTTGCTGATGAGATAGCAACTGCTATGAAAAATTGGGCAATAGAAAAGGGCGTAACGCATTATACACATCTTTTTCAGCCTCTCAATGGTAGTACGGCAGAGAAACACGATGCCTTTATTGATGTAAAAGATGGCAAGGCATTTGAAAAGTTTACAGGTAAATCATTAGTTCAGCAAGAACCTGACGCATCAAGTTTTCCAAATGGTGGCTTGCGAAATACTTTTGAAGCCAGAGGTTATTCAGCATGGGATCCAAATTCACCAGTATTTATATTAGATGATACACTTTGTATTCCGTCTGTATTTGTTTCTTATACAGGAGATGCACTTGATATGAAAGTTCCGCATTTACGTTCTATCAGTGCATTGAGCGAGGCAGCAACTGCCGTAGTCAATCTTTTTGATAAGAAGGTAAGTTCTGTAACAGTGAATATAGGTCTAGAGCAAGAGTATTTTTTGGTTGATTCTTCTTTATATAAGGCTAGGCCAGACTTAAAATTATGTGATAGAACAGTCTTAGGACATACTTCTGCAAAAGACCAACAGCTTTCTGATCACTATTTTGGAGCTATACCTTCCAGAGTAGTTAGTTTTATGAAAGACTTTGAAACAGAAGCATATAAACTAGGCATTCAGTTAGAAACAAGGCATAATGAAGTGGCACCAAATCAATTTGAATGTGTGCCTGTATTCTGTGATGCAACAAAGGCAATAGATCAAAATATGCTTTTAATGATAATTATGCAAAAAGTAGCAGATAAACATCATCTTAAAGTTATTTTTCATGAAAAGCCTTTTGATGGTGTCAATGGTAGTGGAAAGCATTGTAATTGGTCTTTGCAAACAGATACAAAAGTCAATCTTTTAACGCCAGGTAAAACGCCTAATAAGAACTTATTGTTTTTAGCATTTTATTCCTCTATTGTAAGAGCTGTACACAAATATGACTTATTATTAATGTCTTCTATATGTTCTCTAAGCAATAGTTATCGTTTAGGAGGACATGAAGCACCACCTGCGATAATGTCGATATTTTCAGGTTCTACTCTATCCAAAGTCTTTGATTCTATTATGAATATGAAAGATATGGATGATGATGTGACTTTAGAAAATATAAAAATAGCTAATTCTATCCCAGATATTTTGACCGATAATACAGATAGAAATAGAACTTCCCCTTTTGCGTTCACAGGAAATCGTTTTGAATTTAGAGCTTTGGGAGCTTCAATGAACCCTGCTGCGGCAACATTTGTTTTAAACTCAGTAGTTGCAGAGAGCCTAAAAGTTTTTAAGGCAAAAGTAGATGCTTTGGAAAATAAGGGTGAAGAGAGGAAGGCTGCTGTCCTTACAGTTATAAGGGAGTTTTTATTGGACTCAAAGGATATCATGTTTGAAGGAAATGGATATAGCAAAGAATGGCAGGAAGAAGCTAAAAAAAGAGGGCTTAATTCTATAACAAATGTGGTAGAGGCCTTTAAATCTTATATAGATGATAAAAATATAGACATGTTTTCTAAGCTCGGAGTGCTTAGCCGTAATGAAGCATATGCACGATATGAGGTTTTTAATGAATTATATGTCAAAAAATTGCAAATAGAAGCAAGGGTATTGGGAGATATCTGTTTTAATCATATACTTCCAGCCGCTGTAAATTATCGTAATACTCTTTTAGAAAGTATTAAAAGTTGTAAAGAAGTATTTGGAGACGAGTACAAGACAATTTGTGAGGCAGATATGAAAATTTACAGAAAAATATCAGAGTATGTAAATAGTCTGTCAGCTGACGTTTCAGCTTTAATAGATGCCAGAAAAGAAGCCAATGTTATAGAAAATATGTCTCAAAGAGCTTACTTGTATTCAACAAAGGTAAAGGAGTATATGCACAAGGTCAGATATAGTGCTGATCATCTTGAGATGCTTATTGATGATGAATTATGGCCATTGCCAAAGTATAGGGAATTATTATTTTTTTAATTGAATAGAGATTGACTAGGATATTTATTATAATGATAGCAAGCCTGTCTTTATGCTGTCAGGCATGTTTTAATTCAGCTTCTAAGAAGGAAGCTGAAGTTCTTTCTTATGTGAAAACTGCAATTCAAGATACAAGCTCAAGGGCATATAAGCTTGTAAATTCATATAAATGTGAGACTTTAGCACCAATTGCTATATTAGGAGATACCTCTGTATTAAATACTTTGGAGACCTTCCTCTTAATGGATGAATTTGATAATATTACAGGGAATAGGCTTAAAGATGATCTGCCCGACTTTAGTGGTGAGATAGTGTTTGCCAATATAGATGAATGTAATTCTCCATATTCTACTTTTATTAATAATAATGATATATATTCATTTAGGGATTTGTCTACAAAGTTATTTGTAATTAGCTTGGATACAAGTTATTACATGCAAAATGATTTAAGACAGAACTTCGTTAGACATATGCCTAAATTGCTTGTATTGTCTTCATTATATGCGTCTGCATATGCAAAAGATGATATTGAGCTTTTAGCTAAAAGATGCAATAATGAAATAAAAATATTTGATCCTATAAGTTCAATAAAAACATATCTATCTGTCAATTCAAATAATAATCTTAAGACAGCAATTATTGCAGATAGACATAAGGCAGAGATATATAATAATATTTTAAAAGACTTTTCAGTAAGTCTTATTGTTAGCGATAGCTTAGATGTACAGGATTTATGTGATAGGCTTGCTTCAGACGATTACACTATGAACTATGACAATCTTATTGTTGATAATTCTTTTCAGGTGCAAGCAATTAAAACTGCTATATTAAATAAAAGTGAAGCAAGTAACATTAGTAAATATATTAATAGACACTTGAATATCGTTTCAGTTGACAGACTATTAGCAGAAGATGTTTATATGCATATGCGTAAGCACAATATGTTTACCCATAGGGTAGAATATCCTATGTTTGAAGCATATTTTACTATGCCTTTATTTAAGCAGGACTCTACTATAAATGAAGTGACGGATAAATCGTGGGTTTTTACTGCAAACATTGATATGAATACCAAAACAAAAGCAAATATTGCCTCTTTGGTGCAAAAGATAAAGAGTAGCTATGTTTCAAGATAAGATTAGCAAAGAAGAAATAGAAAGATTAAATTTAGGTAGTTTTAATGGTGAAATAGTTTTGATTGATAGTATCAATGATGACTATTATGACTCTATCGAATATTTGAACAAGCAAAAGTATATAGGTTTTGACACAGAAACGAAGCCTCATTTTTTGCCAGGCAAATCTTCCCATAATGTCGCCTTATTGCAATTATCATCTGATAAACGTGCTTTTTTGTATCGTCTAAATAAAATTGAACTTACACAGGATTTGATGGGTATTTTGACAAATGAAAATATCATAAAAATTGGTGTTGCCGTTATGGGTGATCTTAGAGCATTGCAGAAGCTACACAACTTTAAAGCAAAGTCTTTTGTAGATTTACAATCAGAAGTTTTGGAATATGGTATAAGAGATAAGAGTCTTAAGAAGATGGCCGCTATTATACTTGGTTTAAGAATATCTAAAAGACAGCAGTTATCCAATTGGGAATCAGAGTATTTAACTGAAGCTCAGCTCTTATATGCAGCGACAGATGCTTGGGTATGTAGAAAGATGTATTGTAAGTTACTTGTATCTGAAAAGAATCCTATTTTAAATAATGCCCTTGTATCACAATCATCTGTGGCAGAGTCAAATGCCACTTCACCTAATAAGCTAGCAAAGAAGTCAAAGAAATCTTCATCTGCCAAGCAATCTTCAGCCTCAAAGCAGTCATCTAAGAAGAGCATAAAGTCAGCAGATGCAGAGTCAAATGCCACTTCACCTAATAAGGTTGCAAAGAAGTCAAAGCAATCTTCATCTGACAAACAATCTTCAGAC
>JARIAS010000012.1 GCA_029257745.1 Candidatus Cryptobacteroides sp.
AGAGTCAGTGAAATTCTTCAATAAGATAGGTATTGACTATGTTTCATGTTCTCCATTTAGAGTCCCTATTGCAAGATTAGCTGCCGCACAGGCTGAGATTGCACAATCTTAATTTCAGAATAAGGCATTTTTGCTATATATAAATTTAGGCTGTAATGTTAAATACGAACATTACAGCCTATTTTTTTAAAAAAATAGCTTAGGCAAGTGTCATTTTTCTATAAATTAAAAGGTATCCACTTTTGACAGATATATTATCCCTTTAAGGAAGGGGATAAAGCAATTCTCTATGTCTTCTATCTTTATGATATTTTAATAGTACTTATTATCTTATATAAAAATTTTGGGTGAACGATATGCAGACGTCTTATACCAATTGCTATCATGTTTATATCGAGAAATTGCGATAGACGAACTGATTCCATGTCGTTCAGCCTCTTCCGCAATTGTCTTTATAATCTGATGGGGAGAAAGGCTGTTGCAACCCACTTTTAAGATGGCATTCCATGTATTTTCAGGAATGAGAGCATTTCTGGCAAAATCATTCGCTTCTTTTTCTCTTGGGTCAGAAGAGTATTCTACACCTTCAATAGCAATGAATGCTTTTTGACTATCGGAAAGATGGCGGTCAATGTGGCAGAGCTCATGTAGTATATCAAAAGCTAGTTTATCCATATCATTGTAGCGATAAGTCACAGTAATGACCGGATGACCATTTGCGATGGTAGAATAGGCATCAATCGGTGCTTTTTCAATTTTTTTAACTTCCACTAAAGAGATACCATAGCTCTTTAGGCACTCTTTAATGTTGTTTACATTCATTCTTTTTTTATTAGCCATTGAGGCTATTTCCTTCGCAGCTTTCAAAGCATTACCTTGCTTATAATTATTGGGAGTTGTTATCTGCGAAATGGACAACCAGTTGAGAACAAGCCAAGTAAGCATGTTCTTTTCGTTAATTTGTACTTTTTCGCTATGCTTGTAAAGACCTGCTACCTGCAATTTTTGCTCTTGTACATTCTGTAGTTCAAACGGCAATAAGTCCTTTATCCATTTTACTCTGTCAATAACCTTTGTGTAAGGACAAAGCAAACATTTATATAAGAGCTTTAGATTTAGTATTTTAGAACATTCCTCTTCAAAGTTCAAGGCTTCTTGCTCTTCTATAGTACGTTGTTCTATAGCCATAGAATCATATGTATAGCTATTTTGGAGATTCATCCAGAACTTATAAGGTATTCCTAAATATTCCTCCAATTTCATTGCTAAATCATCATTAAGATTACGTTTTCCCTTAATGAAGGCATTTAAGTGTGTTGGTTGCACACCTATTTGCTGGGCAAATTCTTTCTGCTTAAGGCCACGTTCCTGTAATTCTTCCCGTAGGATTTCTCCTGGGTGTATTGCCCTAACAGGAACTGGATTGTTACTTCTTGTTGCCATAATGTGTGCTATCTATTTCAATTAGTTCTACTTCGATTCCATCGTTGTTTTCTGTAAACAGCAGACGTTCAACCATGCTATTGACTATTCTAACTGAGCATAGTGTCTCTATTTGGTGCTTCAACTTTTCATAATGTAAAAAACTAAAGAGCTTCAAATCTGCAGTAGAATCCACATTGTACATTGTTTTGATTGCACGAATGTATCCAGTTATGAATTTTTTGTTTTTGCAAAAGTTTTTGTATCTCTTGTCTTTAGTTTTACCTGTTTCATACAATTCCAACAAAACTTCGTCCTTGAATGTCACTTTCATGTGATGAATACTTTTTGTGTTGCAAAGATATGCATAAATTACCAAATTTGGTAATTTATGTGTGCTTGTTTTATTTCCATGGATAAAGCTATTCAATATATCTTAATTAGTACAGTTGATGATAGTTGATATGGGGTATAATTTACTCAAAACACGTTAAAAAAATTTTGAAAATCATATATATATATATTAGCAACCTAATTTAATTTTAATCTAATTTATGTAGTTATGAAAAAAGTAATTTTGTTTTGTGCAGTGTTATTAACATTGTTATCATGTGAAACTGTGGATAATACAAGTAAATTATATGGTAAGTGGTTACTAACAAATATTAATGGTAAAGATGTAGTATCATCGAATAAGAGTATTACATTCAAGACTAATGGGGTAGTAATAGATAATTTAGGTGATGAGACTGTGAACGCTAAATTTCAATATTACAAAGGAGGTACACTTGAAATATTGGATAAATATGATAGAATTATGAAAACATATAGTGTTGAATTCATCCACTCGAAAAAACTTCAGCTTAAAGATAACAAGGCTATAAGATATGACTTTTATAGGCAGGGCACTGATGTCGATTAATCTACTTATTATTACTTATCTATAATTTTATATTTTATGAAAAAAATTGCGATAATACTTGCTACTCTTCTTGTTATGAGCTGTTCAATTCTTGATGAAGTACCTATGAGTAAGGTGCAAAATATTTTGGAAGATTTTTGTTTACGCTCATACTCTTCTTGCTTTAGTAATAGGTCTTATGTGCCAAATACACTTAAGATTTCAAAATTAGAAACAGTTGAGGGGCTTCCAAATACAATAAGAGTAGAAGGAATACATGTATATAAAGGTATGTTAGGAACTACTTATCCCAATGCTCCAT
>JARIAS010000023.1 GCA_029257745.1 Candidatus Cryptobacteroides sp.
TAAGAATTCATTTTCTGATTGCTTAAAATAGGTAACAACTTACCACCTTGAGTATTGGTATTTTTATATTTATCTATAATCAATTTAGGTATATCAAGTAGTAAGATATTACTTTCTACACTTGTTTTCTGTCTTTTAGTCATTATCCATTCTTTATTATCTAAAATAACAATATTATCAGAAGTTAAATTTACTACATCAATATAGGCAAGACCTGTAAAACAAGAAAAGATAAATATATCTCTAACTATATCTAAACGTTGGATAGTAAATTCTTTTTGTATTATTCGATATAATTCATCATCTGTAAGATAACCTCTATCTACTTTCTCTAAATGGAATGTGGAAGAAACAAAAGGATCATATTTTAAAAGACCTCTTTTAAAAGCAAACAAATGACAGATTTAAAAGTCTTCATCTTTTTCACTGAAGTGTTATTAGCAAATTTCTTATTGGATGTTAAGAAGACAAAGAAATCCTCAATCAAATTAGGATTAAGCTCAACCAAACTCAAATCTTTTCTATTAAATTTAAATTTTAAAAAATCATAAAAATCCCGTCTTACTAATTGATATTTATGCAGACAACACTCAGATACAGTGTTTCTAACCTTTTCATTTATACGTTGAATAAATTCATCAAATAGTTGACTAAGTTTTTTGCATTCTTGGTTATTACCAGTAAATTCTGCAATGATAAGATCAGTAGATAATTCCATTGAATCTTCATATTTTCTGTATATGTCATGAAGTTTTTGACCAAATTATCTAAAATTAGGTTTGATTGTAAAATCTCAGGTGTTCTACCTTTTATCCTGTAAGTCTTGTTACACCAAAGTTTAGGATCAGTAAAAACTCTTGTTGAGCCAATATTTTTTATATCCCCAGAAAGATTTATTCTCATCATAATAGGACATTGTCCCTCTTTGTTGAGATAATTTGACCTAAGATAAAATGATACTTTAAAGGCAGTATTCATAACTTTAATTTTTTAGTGTAGCAATTGTTTGTTTCTTTATGTAGCAATTACTACAAAGTTCAACATAATAAATTGATTATTAAAAAATTAAAGCCATCATTTAATAGTCATTTTGCTTTCATTTTACAGTCATTGCTACACTCCGATAATTTAGAATAGAAATATGTAGCAATAATGTAGCAAAATTTGACGTAAGGTTGACTATCAAAACCTATATCTAATACTTCACTATATTTTCACTTACAGAATAATGTAAAAAAGAAAATCGCTGTAAATAAATAATTTACAGCGATTAAATATTCTCTGGTGCTTAAAAATTGAAGGCTAATATGAAGCCTTATTATCACCTTTTGCGGAGAGAGAGGGATTCGAACCCCCGGATCCGTGAAGATCAACAGTTTTCAAGACTGCCGCATTCGACCACTCTGCCATCTCTCCATACTGAAAAGCCGTAGCTTTATCAGTAATGGATTGCAAAGATATGAATTAAATCTTATATTCCAAATATTTTAAATATTTTTTTATCAAAATTCATAGATTGCACTATCTAAATATCTATAATAGGTGCAATATCTTTCTTTTGACAAGAAAATAAGAATATTGCTAATAAAAAATAAAAAATTACTCTTCTCATAAAATAATATTTAATTATGAGACAGTTCAAAAGCAAAAATAATACCAAAATATAATACTAAGTACTACAACTCTCCCCTAGCAATTGCATCCATAACCAAAGCAGGAGCCTGCTCGTTCTCCAAAGCCTTTGCCATATAATCCATATATGGAGCTACATGAGAATAATACTTATAATATCCCGAACACAAGTAGTTTAAAAAAGGCTCTTTATCTTTAGTATAAGCAAAACGATTTTTAGGACATTCCCCATTACAAGCAAAAAGCCATTTACAATTAAGGCATTGAGAAGGTAATAACTTAGCTTTCGCCTTTCCAAAATCCTGTTGAGCCTTAGAATACATCATCTGCTGCAAGCCTTTTTCTCTAATATTACCAAGCTTATAAGAAGGAAATACAAAATGATCGCAAGAATACACATCACCATTAAATTCTATCACAGCAGCATGACCACACTCTTTAGCATAAAAACAAGCACCGGGAGGCTGACCTACCCAATTTGCCAATGTACTATCAAATATTTGCACAAAAATATTACCTACATCATTCCTAACCCATTCATCAAAAATACTACATAAGAAATTCCCCCATTGCTGAGGACTAACAGAGAAGTCAACTAATGCAGCGACATCATTGGTATCTCTAAGTGATGCCAATAATGACAAATTCTCAGAAGAAGAAGTTTTAAGCTCGGTTATAGAATGATTATGCGTATTATCCTTATACAAGGCTCTTTCTACAATTGGTGCAAACTGAATAAAATGACAATCTAAATCCTTAAAAAAATGATAAAACTCTAAAGGAAAATCAGCATTAAAAGCGTTTACCACAGCCATGGCATTCCACTCTACCTCATAACGATTAAGTAAATCTATACCCTTCATAACCTTATCAAAAGATCCACGTCCAGAAGGACTTAGACGAAATCTATCATGAAATCTTTGAGGACCATCAACAGAGATTCCTACCAAACAATCATTTTCCTTAAAAAAACGACACCAGGCATCATTCAACAAGGTACCATTTGTCTGAAAGACATTTTCAATCCTCTTAGACTTTGCATATTTGCGTTGAAGTTTAAAAGCCTTTTTATAAAAAGATATATCCCTCAACAAAGTCTCACCACCATGCCAAGTAAAATTCACATAATCAGAAGCTTGTGACTCTATATATTCCTTAACAAACAAGTCCAACATCTCATCAGACATTCTGTGAGACAAGTCTTGCTTATAATATTGAGCCTTTTCCAAATAATAGCAATAGTCGCAGGCAAGGTTACATATAGAGCCAGCAGGCTTTGCCATCAAATAAAATGGAGACAAAAATGGAGATTGCATAGTTTTAAAATTCTTTACAAATATAAACATTTTAAGATTATACCTTACAAGAAATATAGTCTTAGCACAGATAAAAACTTCATAAAAAGTATATATATTTGCAAGTATGAAAACTGCAATTGTCATACTTAATTGGAATACAAGAGATTATCTTGAACAATTTTTACCCATACTAATAGAAAATACTAGTAAGGCAGATATTATCATAGCCGACAATGCCTCTAGTGATGATAGTCTAGTTTTTCTTAAACAACACTACCCTAATATTAGAACAATCGCTCTAGACAAAAATTATGGTTTTACAGGAGGTTACAACAAAGCCTTAGCAGAACTAAGAAATGAGAACTATGAGTACTATCTACTACTAAATTCTGACATAGAGGTTTCGCAAAATTTTCTAGAGCCACTTGAAGAACATCTTGATAATCACCCCGATTGTGCAGTATGTGCACCAAAGTTGTTATCTTGGTATGAAAAAGACAAATTTGAATATGCTGGTGCAGCAGGTGGTTTAATAGACAAATATGGCTATCCCTTTTGCAGAGGTCGTATACTTAAATCTCTAGAAAAAGACGAGGGACAATACAATGATATTTGTGATGTATTTTGGGTAAGTGGAGCATGTTTGCTTATACGTGCACATCTATACTGGGAGATGTCAGGACTAGACGAAAGATTTTTTGCTCATATGGAAGAAATAGATCTCTGCTGGAGACTACAATTGTTAGGCTATAAGATATCTGTTATTCCACAAGCAAAAGTATGGCATCTTGGCGGAGGAACACTTCCAAACAATAGTCCTTGGAAATTACAGCTCAATTTCAGGAATAATTTGCTTATGCTTTCAAATAACTTAAGTAAATCATATGCACTACAATACCCATACAAAAAAGCATATGATAAAGCTAAAAGAACCATTTTCTTTAGACAAATACTTGACGGACTGTCTGCACTAGTATACATATTATCAGGAAAATTTTCATATGCAAAGGCTGTATATAATGCACATAAAGAATATAGAGTTTTACGCAAAAGCCCTAATATAGATGAAGTAAGACAATATGCAGAAAAATATTCATCAAAGTCTAAAATTAAGGGCTGGTTTAAAGACTCAATACTATTTAACTATCTCATATACAGAGATAAAATATTTAAGAAGATAGATTTATTAGCCAAAAAGTAATAGCAATAAGAAACAAAGTCCCCTCATATACATATTAATCACTATATTTGCATAAAATAAAAGAAGTTTACTATGAAAATAGTTATAGAAGGTGCAGGAGAGGTTGGTTCACATCTTGCAAAAATGCTCAGCAATAATGACAATGATATAACAATTATTGATTCAGATATTAATAGATTGCAAGATTTATCTAAGACAGCTGATGTCGTTACAATTCTAGGGAAATCGTCTTCCATAAGCTGTTTAGAAGAGGCTTCTGTAAAAAATGCAGATCTCTTTATTGCAGTAAACCCTAATACAGAACAAGATATAAACATAGTCAGTTCCCTAATATCCAAAAAGTTGGGATGCAAAAAAGTTTGTGCTAGAATTGATGATGAAGAATATCTAAGCTCAGACCACAAATTTATGTTCATCGATATGGGTATTGACTTAATGTTTTATCCTGAAAAGATAGCTGCACAAGAAATTGTTCACAAATTATATAGTTCAGGAGCTTACGACTCTATGGATTTTAGCAATGGTAAAATGCAACTCTCTGTATTCAAGCTAGATGAGGATTCCCCTTTACTCGAGATGAAACTAAGTAATTTTACAGCTAGTGCTTCTAGTGAAAAACTACAATTTAGAGTAGTTGCCATATCAAGAGACAATCACACTCTTATACCAAAATCTGATACACGATTCAAATACAATGATTTAGTATTTATCATAACTAAAAAAGAAGGACAAGATGCCCTTTTAAAATATATGGGTAAAACTAATATCAATGTTGAACACCTTATGATACTTGGAGGAGGACGTATTGGTGAAATGATAGCCAAACAACTTAGTTCAAGAATTGATGATATAAAAATAATTGAAAAAGACAGGGAAAGATGCTCTGAATTACAAGAGCAAGTTGATAAAAATGTAGAAGTTGTATGTGGAGATGGCAGAAATTCCGATTTTCTATTAGATGAAAATATAAAGAACTACGATTCTTTTGTCGCTGTTACAGGTAACGATGAAGCAAATGTTCTTGCCTGCGTAATTGCTAAAAAATTAGGAATACAAAAGACCATTGCAGAAGTAGAAAACTTTGAATATATACACATAGCTGAAGACATGGGTGTTGATGCAGTTATCAATAAAAAACTCATTACTGCTGGTAAAATATATAAGATGACCCTAAGTAATAGGGTTAAGTTTGTTAAATACATGAATGAAACCAATGCAGAAGTCTTAGAGTATCATGTAGGACCTAATAGCCCTATAACAAAAGCTGCTCTAAAAGACATAGATTTTCCTGAAAATGCAGTAATTGGTGGTGTAGTCAGGAATAAAGAAGCCTTTATTGCTGTGGGTAATACGATCTTACAAGCATACGATTCTGTCGCAGTTTTTGCACTACCAGATGCAGTTGCCAAAGTAGATAAATTATTTAAGGAGAAACTAGGTTTTTAATATGGCAAGCTATCTACAAATAGAAAATATAAGTAAATCTTATGGTCACAAGACTTTATTTCAGAATATAGCATTCAATATAAATGAAGGTGACAAGATTGCACTTATAGCCCCCAACGGTACTGGAAAGACATCTCTTTTAAAGATATTAGCAGGAAAAGACAAATCTGATTCAGGTGGAAAAATAACCTTTCTAAAAGATATACGAATAGCTTTTCTTGAACAAAACTATGATTATCAGCCAGACTTCAGCATATTTGAGCAAATAAAATATAATAGCTCAGATTTTTGTGCCACACTTAACAATGAGCAATTATACGAATTTGAACTTAGAATAAAAAAATTCTTATCAGCTCTAGGTTTTAAAGATTTTACTACTAAGATGAAACATCTGTCAGGAGGTGAAGTCAAAAGAGTAGCACTAAGCCAGATGTTTGCCTATGACGCCGATTTCTATATAATGGATGAGCCCACGAACCATCTGGATCTTGACGCCATAGAATACTTAGAAAATTATCTTTCAAAAGCAAGATCCACCTTATTAATGGTCAGCCACGATAGATACTTTATTGATAAAGTGTGTAATACCATCATGGAGATGGATATGAGTAATATTTATACATATCAAGGCAATTATTCTAATTTTCTAGAAAAAAGAGAAGAAAGAATAAGTCACTATAATGCTGAAACAGACAAAGTTAGAAACCTTCTAAGAAGAGAGCTAGAATGGATGCGTTCCACACCTTGTGCAAGAACAGGCAAGGCTAAATATAGAAAGGACGCTTTCTACTCACTAAAAGACAGGGCTGAACAAAGCTACAAATCTGAACAGATTGATATGTCTAAAATTGCCAATAGTTCTAGGCTCGGCAACAAAATAATCAATTGCAAAAACCTATCTTTTTATTATGGAGAAGAATGTTACCTAAAAGATTTTACATACAAGTTCCAAAGATATGAAAGATTGGGTATTGTCGGAAAAAATGGAGTAGGAAAATCTACTTTTATAAATATACTAAGCAATAACATTAATCCCAATGGTACACTCTCTGGAGAAATAGAAAGAGGAGAATCCCTAAATATTGCATACTACAATCAAAATGGGATGGAATTTGATGAAAACCAAACGATATTGGAAACAATTAATGACACTGCCCTACTCAAGCAATTTCTGTTTGGTCATTCTATGCTAAATAACAAAATAAGTACACTTTCAGGAGGAGAGAAAAGACGCTTGTACCTACTTAGCATATTAAGTAAACAGGCTAATATGCTTATACTAGATGAACCTACCAACGATTTAGACATTGTAACCCTTAATATATTAGAAGAATATCTATCAAACTATAAAGGCTCACTAATTATAATCTCACATGACAGACACTTTCTTGATAGACTTGTAGATCATCTATTTATATTCTGTGGGGAAGGTGAAATAAAGGATTTTATAGGAACTTACTCTGAGTATAGAGATTTTATAAAAGACTATGAACAAAAAGAAAAACAAAATATAAAAAAAGAAGTTCAAAACTGGAGAGAAAAAACAAATAGCAAGAAACTATCATTCAAGGAAAAAAGAGAACTAGATACTCTTAACACAGAGATTGCTGAACTTAGCACAAAAAAAGATAATCTATTATCTTCTATGAATATTGAACAAGATTTTGAAAAATTAGATGCTCTTGCGAAAGAATATTCTGCCATAAAAGAAGAATTAGATGAAAAAGAACTGCGTTGGCTAGAGTTAAGTGATATAGAAAGCTAAACTACTGACAAAGTGTCATTAAATAGTTTATGGCAGACTATTTGATAAAGATTAAACGGATAATTATATAATAGTTACAAATCAAATTACACACTATGGATAAGGTGAAAGATATTGAGAAAGATTTAGAGAAAGAAGTTTTGGATAAAAATATAGATAATCAAGAAGAAAATGCACAGAAAGAAGATATAAAGGAAAAAGAATTAAATAATCCTGACTCTTGCTCTTCTGAAGAAAGTCCTGAAGAAAGTCCTGAAGAAAGTCCTGAAGAAAAACTTACAAAGGAAATAGAGGACTTAAAGGCAAAGGTTCAAGCAGAAAAGAATGACTACCTTCGTCTTATGGCTGAATTTGAGACATTTAGAAGAAGAAGTGCAGAGGAAAGACTATCGCTTATCTCATCTGCATCTGCAGATACCATTAAGGGTTTACTTCCCGTATTAGACGATTGCGAAAGAGCGATGGAACTACTTTCTCAATCATCTGATGAAGCAGCGAAAAAAGGCACCAGCCTTATTCTTGATAAACTAATGGCATATCTAAAAGCCAAAGGCTTAGAAAAAATAGATGCTAAAGGCAAACAATTTGACACAGACTTTCATGAAGCAGTAGCACAAATACCTTGCCCAGAAGGCTTTGAGAAATCACAAATCATAGATGTAGTAGAAAGTGGATATTTATTAAATGGCAAGGTTCTTAGATTTGCAAAAGTTGTAGTAGGAATTTAATTATGGCAAACAAAAGAGATTATTACGAAATATTAGGTGTATCAAAATCTGCAAGCAAGGATGACATTAAGTCAGCATATAGGAAACTAGCACTTAAATGGCATCCTGACAGGTGGATTAATGGCAGTGACGAAGAAAAGAAGACTGCAGAAGACAACTTTAAAGAAGCATCTGAAGCATATTCTGTTTTGAGTGATGATAATAAAAGAGCTAAATATGATCAATTTGGGCACGCAGGATTCTCTGGTGCAGGTAGTTCTGGATTTAGTTCTGAAACAGATCTTAATGATATTCTAAACAGCATCTTTGGAAATGGTGGTTTTGGAGGTTTCGGAGGATTTAGTGGCTTTGGAGGCTTTGGTTCAAACAGCAGAGATAACAGACCTTTGGTTTTCAAAGGCAGGGATATAAGAAAGCGTGTTCATGTAACACTAGAAGATGTCTTAAACGGTGTTAATAAAGAGGTTGAGATAGAAAGAGATGTAGCATGTAGTGTCTGCGGAGGCAAAGGTTCTAAAGACAGCTCTAAAATAAAGACATGTCCAACATGTAATGGTACGGGACAAGAACAAAGAGTCGTAAATAGTATTTTTGGTCAAAGTATAAGTTACACAACATGTTCACGTTGCCATGGAGAAGGAAAGGTAAATACTGCACCTTGCTCACATTGTCATGGAACAAGTCTTGTCAGAAAGAAAGAAAAGATTAGTGTTTCCATTCCTGCAGGAGTTCAGAATGGCATACAACTAAGTGTAAAAGGCGAAGGACATTCTGGAAAATACAATGGTATTAAAGGTGATTTACTTATAGTAATTGAAGAACTAAAGCATAAAGATTTTGTAAGAGACGGGCAAAACTTACAATATGTTCACACTATATCTGTTACAGATGCAGTTCTTGGCTCTGAAATAATTGTTCCAGGATTAGATGGAAAGTATAAACTAAAAATTAAACCAGGGACTCAATCTGGAGAAATTTACAAAATAAAGGGAAAAGGACTTCCTGCTATTCAAGGTTTTGGCTATGGCATAGGAGATATCTTTGTAAAAATATTAGTATGGATACCGAGAGACCTCACAAATGAGCAAAAGAAACATTTTGAAAAATTAAAAGAAGGTCTAGAGCCTAAGCCAAACGAAGCAGATAACATACTATTTAATAAGTTAAAAACTAATTTTTAGCACAACATAACACCCTATATATGTGTATCTTACATATATCCCTTTTAGATTTAGATACTCTTCTTATGTAAGGAAAATATTTAGGTCAAAATAAAATTAAAAAGACTGTTTGAAATATTCAGACAGTCTTTTTATAAATATATAGGCCCTCACCTTATAAATTAAATACTACATTAATATCTTATAGTTTTCCTTACATATGAGCTACCACGGCATCTAAAAATTCATGAGTATTAGCATCAACAAGAATAGCTATAATCTTACAATTCTTAATATTTTTTATTTTTGATGGCAACTTGTAAGTTTTTGCAAAATTAGTATTCAAATTATATTGTTCCCCAAAATATGAATCACCCAACGGACCTCTTAGTACATTATTATGAATATAATCACTACCTATTGCATATTGATAGCCAATAAGGCCGTCTTCCACTAGCCAAAAAAGTATATTCAACTCTCTTCCATTTAGTTCCGCATTATTCACCTTATTTGCAATATAGTTAAGCGATATATCCTTATCAGAATTTCGCACTATATCCAACTTCGCTTGAACATAGGCATCATCATTAACTAGATAAGACAAACTTTCAACAGCTGTCTTAAATGAATTATTTGCAACTAAAGTAGGTGTTCCACTAATATGAATCTTTTCATATTTCCTCCAATCAGAATAAATCAAATTATCATCATAATTTCTCCAGCCAACATGTATTGATACAGGAATAATCTTGTCACCAAGTTCATGTTCTTTTATTTCCA
Source organism: Candidatus Cryptobacteroides sp. (assembly GCA_029257745.1). Taxonomy (GTDB): domain Bacteria; phylum Bacteroidota; class Bacteroidia; order Bacteroidales; family UBA932; genus Cryptobacteroides. The sequence goes on from JARIAS010000023.1 coordinate 10,011, forward strand.
TATTTTTTAGATTTATGCCACAATAATAACATGCCTGGTCTGTAAAATCCATTACAACAAGCCTTCTCTTTACTACTTTATTTTCTATTTCTTTTTCCGAATTATCGACCTTAGAGCCATCTCCTTCATCACTAGCATTCTCCTCTGACTTATTATCTTCCCCTTTTAATTTATCATCTCTATCTTCTTTCCTCTTATTATCCTCTGCCGAATTATCGCTTGATTCTTGATTTTCACTATTATCCTTTGAGGAGTCATTATTATCTCCTTGCTGTGTGTTTTCTTCAGCCTCTACATCCTTAGCATCGCTCTGAGACTTATCACTTTCCTGAAGCTCCTCTTTCTGTGAAATACTGTTAGGATTATATTTAAAATTCACAACGAAATATCCTAGTTCCTTAGGTCCTCTAAAAATAGATAGCTTTAGTCTATAATCTCTAGCTGTATTTTTCAAAGCTTCTGCAATATCATAATGTAGCTGTATACCATTATCGTCTCCTTGTATAGAGATATTCTCTACATTATAATTATCTGCCAAGTCTTCTATATACAAACATTGACCTCCTGCACAGACTGTTGATATACCTCCATTCTCTATACCTACATTGTCAAGTTTAATTATCTTTAAACTATAATTTGCATCATCGACTCCCCCTAATAAAGACGCATATATGAAAGGTGTTACCAACTCCCTTTTTTCACCTAAATTCTCTACTGTCGTAACTTCTATTGTCTCTTTATTAGCAAAACTATATTCTTTATCATTTAAATTATATTTAAAACTAATACTAGGAACTATCTTAGTATCTAGCTTTTCAGTTGGTTTACATGAGCTTATACCTAAAATGGCTAAAACTACAAATATTAAGATCCTTAATTTCATAAAAATTCTAGATTTTATATCTTACAATGCCTTTCTGACAATTATACTATATATAAATATTAATAACTAATACATAAAATATTATATTGGCAAAAAGTGTGCAAATTTAAATAAAAACAATTAAAAAGTTATCTATTATTTTATAACTGCATTAATAATCAAAATTTAATCTTATCTTAGCAATAACTTATACTATAAGTTTAAATTGTATGGTTTCACAAAAACTTATTTCTCAATATGCTAATATCTATACTTGTTCCTATCTATGGTGTGGAAAAATACATAAAACAATGTGCAGTATCTCTATTTGAGCAGGATTACCCCAATATAGAGTTTATATTTGTTAATGATGGCAGCCCAGATAAATCTATTACTATATTAGAAGAACTCATTGAAAATAGCTATCCCGATTTAAAAAATAGAATAATTATAATAAATAAAAAAAATGAAGGGCTACCTATGGCTAGAAATACTGCTATACAGCATGCCAAGGGAGAATATGTCCTAAATGTTGACTCTGATGACTGGTTGGAAAAGAATGCTATCAGCTCTTTAGTAAAAGAGATTGAACGTACAGGGGCTGACATTGTATACTTTGATACTTTTAAGGAATTTAAAAACTATAAACGAAAAACTTCAGAGAAAGACTACCATAATAAAGATAAATTTATATTTATCAGAGATATAATAAATTATAATACTCATGCCTACATATGTAGTAAAATGTTCCGCAGAACATTATACGCAGAAAACAATATTCTTGTACCTAAATATGCTACGCACGAGGATATAGTCTTTTCTACTCAATTAGTATACTATGCCAATAGTGTTAGCTATCTTCATAAGGCTCTATATCATTATAGACGAACAAATGAATCTTCTATCACTAGATCTAATAAGCAGAAACGAAGGTATGAGTCATTAAAAAATCAATTGGATCTATATGAATATTACAAAAATCACAAGAATGCTGATTTAATAAAAGAGATTAAATACATTATATTCTATATAGCTGCCAAATACTTTCAAATGTACGACACTAATATACTGAAAGAAAGAAGCTATCTAAAAGCAGAAATTATTGATAGTCCACTTATTCCATGGAACTGTAGAGTAGGTATAATCAGACAAATATGGGCAAAAATATATCTAAAATACTTCTATAAGAAAAATTAGTACAATTAATATACTAAATTTTGCAATTAACTATTGATTATATATAAATTAAACTTATTATCAATTATGAAATACTATTTAAAAGCATTAAAACAATACGCCGATTTTAATGGCAGGGCAAGGCGTAAAGAGTACTGGATGTTTACTCTTTTTTATGCAATTTTTTATTTAATTTTAAATACTACTGTATTGATATGTATACATACAGATAATCTAACTTATATTAATATAAGTTCTAGTATACTTACACTATACCTAGCTGCTATGTTTATTCCATCACTAGCTCTTTGTGTAAGACGTTTACATGATATTAACAAGAGTGGCTGGAATATACTACTTCTACTAATTCCAATTGTAGGAGCAATAATAGTATTTGTATATACCGTGACTGCAGGAGATTTAGGACCAAATAGATTTGGAAAAGACCCTAAAGACAATACAAGTGAAGATATGATAAACTACTTATACTAATAAGAATAATCTAGTAGAAATTAATCTAAGTAGTAGAAAAAGCAAACAGTTCAAAAAGGAATATTCTTTTTGAACTGTTTATTTAATATATCTATATAATTATACTAGTATAGTTAATCTATTTCTATACAAACAGCCCTTAAAAGTCTTTTTTATTAATTGAACTAGCAATATCTAGAAGAAAACTAGCTAAAATCATCACTCTGCACTAACAATTAATAATGAAGTATTAAAGTCTATTAACTAATACCTACTAATACACTTACAATAAAAGACTTAAAGCATAGCATAATATTAAGACAAGTATAAGAACTATCTAAGCATCAAAAATAGAGACTAGTAGTGATAAAATAAGCAAAGAGCTACACTAAGCCATAAAGGCTTTAAAGAAAGCTAGTGTATAGGATAAAGCTATATGAATTATAGACATGAATACTACTTCAATTATCTAAGCAGCGTAGTAGAGGTACAGATATCTAGTGAAGTAATAGGAGATATTAAGGAAGAAATATTAAGAAAGAACTATTAAGTAAGAACTATTAAGTAAGAACTATTAAGTAAGAACTATTAAGTAAGAACTATTAAGTAAGAATATTAATTAATAAATATAAAAAACTAGATTCTTACTCATAAACGTGATTAGTATATAAAAAAAAGACCTGAACATCAAATGATATTCAGGTCTCAAAGAACGGCGGCTACCTACTCTCCCAACTGGTATGTCAGTACCATCGGCGCAAGTGAGCTTAACTTCTCTGTTCGGAATGGGTAAAGGT
>JARIAS010000027.1 GCA_029257745.1 Candidatus Cryptobacteroides sp.
AAAATTTCCTCTGTCTGAAGCTGACAAAGTCAGCAAGTTGGAAATTTTAGCAAAAGAAGCGTAAAATTTTTCATCGGCCAATCTTCACCCAAGCGTCATAAGCTTTGCAAATTAATTATCATATAATCAAGATATTACAACAAATAAGCAAAGCAAATAACACAAAAGTACACAAGACAAATCAACAGAACAACTAACTCAAACTTATATCTGTGACATAAAAAGCGAAGCGATTGACGCATTGAAGATTAGATGAAAAATAGCAGATTTTGCGTAAAAATTTCCTCTGTCTGAAGCTGACAAAGTCAGCAAGTTGGAAATTTTAGCAAAAGAAGCGTAAAGTTTTTCATCGTCCAATCTTCACCCAGCGTCTTGATCTTTTGATACTTTTCTATCAAGAGAAAAGTATAAAGAAAATTCTAGCAAGAGAAAAGTATAAACTAAAATCTATAAATAAATTTGTATTTTTGCCATTCGTAAAATTATCTAAGAAAACAATGAAAATTGGTAATATAGATCTAGGAGAAAAGCCATTATTGTTAGCACCAATGGAGGCCGTGACAGATGAAAGTTTCAGAATAATCTGCAAGGAATTTGGTGCTGACATGCTTTATACAGAATTTATACCATCTGATGGACTTATAAGAGATGCTGATAAAGCAATACAAAAAATGAGAACCTTGCAAGAGGAAGCTCCTATTGGCATACAAATATACGGGAATAATCCTGATGCGATGGTAGAAGCCGCAAAAATGGCTGATAATGCCAAAGAAATTGCAGGAGGTTATGGTTGCGATATAATAGACATAAACTTTGGTTGTCCAGTAAGCAAAATAGCAATAAGGGGTGCAGGTTCAGGAATGATGAGAGAACCAGACAAGATGGTAAAAATCTGTAAAATGGTAGTAGATGCAGTAAAAAAACCTGTCACGGTAAAAACACGACTAGGCTGGGATGAAAACTCAAAAATAATAGTAGAACTAGCAGAAAGACTACAAGACACTGGAATACAAGCACTTACTATACACGGACGTACCAGATGCCAAATGTATAAAGGAGAAGCAGACTGGAGCTTAATTGGAAAAATAAAAGAGAACCCTCGCATGAATATCCCCATTATTGGTAATGGAGATATAAACTCTGCAGTTAAAGCGAAAAATGCCTTTGATAAATATGGAGTTGATGGTATTATGATAGGCAGAGCATCTTTTGGTCATCCATGGATATTCAAAGAAATAAGACATTATCTAGATACAGGTAAAGAATTAGATTACTTTTCTGTAAAAGATAGAGTAGAACTAGCTAAAAGACAACTTAAACTATCCATTAATCTCAAAGGAGAAATAAGTGGAGTACTAGAAATGAGAAGACATCTATCTTGCTACTTCAAGGGCTTACCTGATTTTAAAGAAACTAGAATTAAACTGGTTACAGAAAAAGACCCTAAAAACTTAGACAGCATACTAGACTTTGTTGCTGAGAAATGGGGAGATTTCAGTATCACTGAAAATAATAATATTTATGGTTTATAATTAGAACCTATGCAATGTTTATACTTTTATAAAGGTATTTACTTATCCTATAAAAATATTTAGCTATATTTGCAAGCTATGCTTAAAGAACTGCTTTTATTACCATACAGCCTGACACTCAAAGTTAGACATGCCCTATATGATAAAGGGATAAGAAAGGTACATCACTGTGAAGTACCCACTATCTGTGTAGGTAATATTGCAGCAGGAGGTACAGGTAAGACACCTCATACAGAGATGATTATACGCAGTCTGCTAAATACAGAAGAATGGAAAGATAAAAATCTTGCAGTACTATCACGTGGGCATAAAAGAAAAAGTAGTGGTTTTCAACAAGTTATACTAGGGGGAAATTACAAACTATATGGAGATGAGCCTTTACAAATCAAAAACAAATTCCCAAAAGTTACAGTAGCAGTAGATCGCTCACGTATAGAGGGTTGCAACTATCTATGCCACCCTGAACTTGTACCTGAGGGTATTGATAATAATTTTCCTGCATCAGACCTAATAGTCCTTGATGACGCATTTCAATATAGAGATCTTCAAGCCAATTTCAATATTGTACTAGTAGATTATAATAGGCCTATACATAAAGATAATCTGCTACCTTTTGGAAGACTAAGAGATCTTCCTTCCAGACTAAATTACGCTGACGTTATAATAATATCAAAGTGTCCTAATTACCTTGATGATTGGGAAAGAAAAACGCTTATAGACTCTCTTGAAATCAAGAAATTTGACAAAAACACCTGCACTGGAATTAATAAGCTAGGACGCAAGACAATGGTGCTATTCACTACTATAAACTATTGCGAACTTGAGTCCGTATATCCTGAAGGCAATACAAGATATATGTACTCGGAGAAACTTATACTCTTTACAGGTATCGCAAAAGATACAGCACTGAGTAGATTCCTTAGCGATAAATACAAGATTATCAAGCGTTTTAAATTCTCTGACCATCATAAATACAACTACTACGACATCTACCGTATCAAACGAGTATCAAAGAAAAATCCAACAGCAGTAATAGTTACAACAGAAAAAGACAGTCAAAGAATACATGATTACAAGAAAATGCCACTAGAACTCAAAGAAAGACTATTCCAAGTACCAATAGAAGTAGCTTTCTTAAGTGATATAGAAAAAAAGGCATTTGAAACTAATCTACTTCAGACTTTGAAAGCACATCGTTCTGAGCATCAATAGATTCTTGGTGTATTATATTAAATAATTTCTCTAAGAACTTGTCACTCAGATCCATCTTTCTACCATCTATTAAAATCTTTTCCAATAGATTTTCCCATCTATCAGCTTGCACAATAGAAATATTGTACTTTTTCTTATAGCGTCCAATTTCACGACTTATATCCATTCTGGAATGCAAAATCCTTAACAACTCGCTATCTATAACATCTATCTGATTCCTAAGTTCATCAATATTACTGATATACTCTAAATCTTTAGTACCTGTCTCCCTGACAATCAGAGTATTAAGCAATGAGTATAAACTACCTGGTGTTAGTTGCTGCTGGGCATCACTCAAAGCGGTACTAGGTGAGATATGAGATTCTACCATAAGTCCCTCAAAACCAAGGTCTAAAGCCTTCTGAGACAAATCAGCTATCAGTTCCCTCTTTCCTGCAATATGACTAGGATCAGCAAATATAGGAATATTTGGATATTTTGATTTTAACTCTATTGCGATATGCCAAGCAGGTAGATTCCTATATCTTATCTTCTCCATAGTGCTAAAGCCCCTATGTATAACACCTAGTTTTCTAATGCCTGCCCTGTTAAGTCTCTTTAAAGCACCTTCCCATAGTGCAAGTTCCTGATTAATAGGATTTTTAACTAATACAGGTATATCTACACCCTGCAAACAATCAGCAATATCCTGCATCATAAATGGATTAGAGCTAGTCCTTGCACCTATCCATAATAAATCAAGCCCTGCATTTAATGCAGACTCTATATGTTTGGCATTTGCAACTTCAGTACATATCTTTAAATCCAATTTTACCTTAATCTCCTTTAACCATTCAAGAGCTTCCTCCCCCATGCCCTCAAAACTATCAGGAGATGTACGAGGCTTCCATACTCCAGCCCTCAATAAGCTAAGACCTCCTTTTTTTAATTCAACAGCCGTACTATATAATTGTTCATAAGATTCCGCACTACAAGGACCTGCTATTAAATAAGGTCTTTGCATATCAGGAAAAATCTGCCAATTATTCAAAGGAATTAGATCTAAATCATTTTTCATAATCAAAGAAAATGGCTGCTAAGCCTATGTTTAACAGCCATATTTATATGTTTTACAATCAAGTCTACACAGACATAATATCTTTTTCTTTTGCTACTATAAGCTCATCCACTTTTTTCACCATCTTATCTGTGATTTTTTGGATTTCATCCTCACCCTCTCTCAATGCGTCCTCAGGTAGACCATCATTCTTTTGAGCCTTTTTCAATAGATCAACAGCATCTCTCCTGGCATTTCTTATAGTAACCTTTGTATTTTCACCTATTGCCTTAGCTTTTTTCAATAAATCCTTTCTCCTTTCCTCTGTCAAAGGTGGAATATTACAACGAATAGACTCGCCATTATTTTGAGGGGTAAAGTCTAGATTTGCATCTATAATAGCTTTCTCAATCTTTGGTATCATAGACTTCTCCCAAGGTTGTATCATGAGAGTTTTTGCATCTGGTGCTGTGATAGAAGCAACTTGAGACAAAGGTGTTTGAGTTCCATAATAATCCACATATACAGGATTAAAAACATTTGGATTAGCCTTTCCTACCCTATAATTTTTCAATTCCTCATCTAAATAATTGATAGCCTCCTGCATCTTAGATTCTGACTGCTTGAGAATATCCTTTGCACTTTCTGGTAACATAACTTTTATATTTAATTATTATCATTTTTATCTTCGCAACATAATTTTGTCCCCACATTTTCGCCTTCTAATAATTTTAATAGGTTACCTCCTGTATCCATATTAAATACTATGATAGGCATTTTTCCCTCTCTACATAAGGCAAAGGCTGTTTGATCCATAACCTTTAATTGTTTTGCAATAGCCTCATCAAAACTTAATGTATCATATTTTACTGCATCACTATTGGTCTCAGGATCAGAAGTATAAACGCCATCAACACGAGTACCTTTTAATAAAACATCAGCCTTAATCTCCAATGCCCTCAATGCCGCACCAGAATCAGTAGTAAAAAATGGATTTCCTGTTCCTCCAGCTATCAAGGCAACCCCTCCTTCTTCCATTAAAGAGACAGCTTTGTCTCGCATATAGTAATGAGCTATTGGTTCCATTGGACTTGCAGTAAACACCTCAGCCTTAACCCCTTCAGCTTTTAAAAACATGGACAATGCTAAAGAATTAATTACGGTTGCCAACATACCCATTTTATCACCATCAACCCTGTCAAAACCCTGACCTTGACCTTTAAGGCCTCTGAATATATTGCCACCTCCAACTACGATTGCAACCTCAACCCCATTCTGACAAGCCAAGGCAATCTCCTTTGCATATCTCTCTAAAGTAATGACATCTAAGCCTGAGCCACCATGTTCTCCAAGGCTTTCACCACTAAGCTTTAATAATACTCTTTTATACATTTTTTTCGTTTTATCTTATCTTTTATCGTTTTTACTCTTAATTAAGAGCTATATGAAAAACAAAATTACAAAATATTATGAAACTTACAAGAAAGAGAGTATATTTGCGACAACAATCAATTTATGGATTAAAGCTTTAAAACGCAATGGCAAATTTATTTCATTATTCTATCGGTAGAAAGTTTGTGCAAGCAATAAGTGGAGCCTTTCTTATTTTCTTCCTCCTACTGCACATGACTATCAATTTTTTCTCCGTTATTGACAGTTTTACAGGAAAATTTGGATCGGGAGCTGTAGAACATGAGTTATTCTCTGCAGGAGCAGGTCTTTTTCAATGGGGATGTGATTTTATGTCTCTTCCTATTGTTACTATTATGGTTCCTGTATTAGCTTTAGGATTTATTATTCATATCATTTATGGTTGCTATCTAACATGGTATAATATTAAAGCACGTGGTGGATACAAAAGATATGAAGTTGCAAGTAAGGCTGCATCAGACTCATGGGCATCAAAGAATATGTTCGTACTAGGTATTATCATACTAGGAATTCTATTCTTCCACCTAAGTCACTTCTGGGCAGACATGCAGTTACAAGAGTTTTTAGGACATCATTCTGCCAACCCTTATGAGTTACTAGAAGCTACTTTTAGCAATTGGTTTACACTTATCATCTACATACTTTGGTTCTGTGCTGTATGGTACCATATCAATCATGGTTTCTGGAGTATGTTCCAGACAATAGGTTGGGACAATACTATATGGATGAAAAGATTAAAAGTATTGGGTATTATAGTTTCATCTATTATTTGGCTAGGATATGTAACAGTAGCTTTCAACGCATTTGCACATGCACATGAACTACTAGGCTTAAAATCAATCTTAGGATAATTATTAAACAGTTTAAAATAAGGGAGTATCAAAATTTGATACTCCCTTATTTTATTTAACCATGCCTTCTTCAACCTATCTTTACATATTAATAGCCTTGGTCTTTTCCCTTAACCACTGCTTTAAATTCGCTGGCATATATTCTGAAAGTTGATTATATACTCTCTGATTATAGTTATTTAACCATTCTATCTCATCAGCCGTCATCAAAGAAAGTTCTAGTATTGAGGTATCTATATGACATAAAGTTAATACTTCAAACTCTAACCATTCACCAAATTCATTAACCTGTGACTTTTTACATAGTAGCAGATTTTCATGTCTAATGCCATACCTCGATTTTACATACATCGCTGGCTCATTTGACACTACCATACCCTCCAATATTGCCTGCTTATTAAAGTCCTGACGAATAGACTGTGGTCCCTCGTGTACATTAAGAAAATATCCCACACCATGACCTGTTCCATGGCCATAATTACGATGTTTTAGCCATAAAGGATTACGTGCTAATATATCCAAATGACAACCTGCTGTACCCTTTGGGAACACGGCTCTAGCTAGAGCAATATGTCCTTTTAACACTAAAGTATAGTCCTCTCTTTCTTCTGAAGTACACTTCCCTAAAGGAATAGTCCTAGTCACATCAGTAGTTCCATACAAATAATGAGCACCAGAATCACATAAATACAAGCCATAAGGTGCCAATGTCGCAGAGTTGCTTGGACTTGGAAGATAATGTGGCAAAGCTGCATTTGCTGTATATGCAGATATTGTATCAAAACTTTCTCCCCTAAACGCTGAACTTTCTGCCCTAAGACTATGCAACTTGCTAGCAGCCTCATACTCACTTAGACCATCATCAATAGAAACTCTCCCCTCTAGCCAATATAAAAATTTCTCCAAAGCTATTCCATCTTCAATATGTGCTTCTCTCATACCCTGAACTTCAACATCATTTTTAATTGCCTTTTCTAATGCAACAACAGAAGATGATAATAAGGCATAAGGCTCAATAAGAGTATATAAGCTGTAATTTAGAGATGCACTATCTACCATTATAGGATAATTGCCCTCCTTTACACAATAGCTTAATCCAAATGCTATATCATTATAATTCAACACCTTAATTCCGTCCTCTCTCAATTCATTGATACTTTGCAGACTTTCTTCATCAAATCTAGGCGACTTTTGAACATACCACTTAACCTCATCTTCTGTAATCAATAAATAAGATATAGCAACAGGATTACAATGAATATCTGAAGCTCTAATATTTAGAATCCATGCTATATCATCTAAGGCAGAGACTAAAACTGCCTTACAGGAAGCTTTTTTAAAAGCCTCTACGACAAAAGATAGTTTATCCTCACGTGAACGCCCTGTCAAAGTCTCAGACAGATGCAATATTGGTGATGTCGGAAGTACAGGTCTATCTTCCCATATCTCTTCTATAAAATCAGGTATATTAATAATACTATAATAGTTGTCATCAAAATAGTCTAAATCACTAATAGAACTAAATGCGGTATGAATCTCTTGTACAAAAGAATATGGTGTGCTAGTACCATCTACTGCTATACGAAATGTATTTTTATCAGAAAGTAGTCTAAGATTAACTAAATACTGAGAGATAGTGACAGAATCTGCACATCTTGTAGGATGCAATTCAAAGTCTATACCATATAGTTCTCTTTCTGCCTGTATAAAATATCGAGAATCTGTCCACAAACCTAGATGCGTATCCGTAACAAGGACTAGACCTTCTCCAGTGTACGATGTAAGAAACTCTACTGATTTCCACCTTTCAGCAATGTATTCACTATTATGAGGATCAGATACTAAGAGTATCAAAGCATCTATCTCTTTTTTTCTCATATAATCCCTCAAAATAGCAATATTTCTATTTATCTTATCTCGTCCGAACATAATTATAATACTATATCTGCAATTATTTGATCTGAAACAAAAAAATGTGATTCTGCAATCCTGATATTTGATCCTATCTTCTGTAAAATATTATCTTTTAAATATCTATCTAATTTATTCTTATCTGAATATTTTTCTAAATAAGCCCTGTCTATACCTTTAGATGTTCTCAAAGATAACATTATATTTTCTAAAACTATATCTTCTGCTGTAAGATGTTCATATTCTGCTGTATATTCTAATGAAGCTGTATTTGCACGCCTACAATTATTAGCAATCAAAGAATGGGCTGAGGCACCTATTCCTATATAATTAGCACGCGTCCAATATGAAGAATTATGTATTGCCTCATAAGATGGCTTTGCAAAGTTAGAAATCTCATAATGCTCATAACCATGCTTTTTAAGATTAGCACAAAGTATATCATATTGCTCCTTACACAGATCCTCATTAGCCTCCTGAAATAATCCCTTGTCTAGTTTTTTTGCTAAAACACTATTTTCATCTATGGATAACTGATAAGCTGAAATATGCTCAGGCGACAAATCTACAGCCTTATCTATACTATACTGCCAAGCATCTAAGGTCAAAGATGGTATGCCAAAAATCAGATCTATACTTAGATTATTAAAGCCAACATTTCTTAAAAGTTTATAAGCCTTCTCTGCCCTCTCAACATTATGTCTTCTATTCATCCATGACAATATCTTATCATCGAAAGACTGAATGCCCATACTTACCCTATTAACGCCTAAATTAAGCAATCTTTCAAGATAACTTTCCCCCTTATTTACAATATCTTCAGGATTCATCTCTATTGTAAACTCATCATATTGGTGAGTATCCTCTTCCAAGACATTATTGATACTATGCACTATATTCTCTATATGGCTTATATCTATACTAGAGGGAGTGCCTCCTCCTATATATAAGGTATCCACTATATCGTCAGTATTGCCATATGACAATAAAATCTCAGATCTTCGATCCGAGATTTCATTACATAACCTTTCTACATATTTATTCTGTCTTTCCTGCTCTTGTTTGGCTGTAATTATAGAATAAAAGCCACAATAATTGCAGAAACTTCTACAAAATGGGATATGTATATATATCATTATCTTAACATTAATTCTGCTGTACCTAGAAGTGCCTGCTCAGTATATGCCTCCACAGTATATATACCCTTAGTATACGATTCTATATCATTAAGATATATGCACAATTCAACTTCTTCACCTTGATAATCGACCTTACGAGAAGCTGATGCTACTAAAGTTTCTCCATTACAGTCAAAACTTATCATTCTGTCATTAGTTAAAACAGCTCCTGAAGGGTCCTTAATTCTTACATAAACAGTAATATTACCTTTCTTAGCCAAATCATTTTCTACTAAACTCAAGAAAGTAAGCAAACTCTTAACCCTACTACTTCTACTTGTCTCTTTATCTCTACGATTATGTGCAACCAACCTAATACCTCGAGCTTTTATAATAGAACCGACTGCAACACGACCTGAAAGATCTTGTACCTGCTGACTTAACTCTGCATTTGCTCTTCGAGTCTGCTCAGCATCTTTTCTTGCACTAGCTGCTGCCTTTTTAAGTTTATGATTTAGAGTATTTAATGAGTCTATCTGTACTATATAGTTTCTCATTATTCTTCTTAAAGTTTCAGTCTCTCTCATCAACTTACGGATCTGACTGCGATTAGTTGCCTCTGTTTTCTTAAGCCTATCTAATAGTTGGGCAACTTCAGCCTTAGATGTATCTAATTGTCTGTTTATACTCTCATAATCAGATGAAATACTATCATAATCCTGCCTTAGGTTTTCCATTTGAATTGTTAATTCCTGTTTCTCACCCTCTAGCTCTTCTACAAGATTATTCTTATTTATCCATATAAAAGCAAGAGCCGCAGCCAAAATAACTGCCACAACAATTGCTACAACAAGTAGAGACTTCAGTGTTCCATTTGAATTTTCAGCCTCTCTTGCACGGCGTTCCATAATTGGGTCTTTTTCTTCCATAATAAACAAAGTTAATTTATCCTATTTATACAAAAATATAAAAAAAACTATATAAATAAAAGAGAGATAGGTATCTTTTACCCATATTACAGATAAAGTCAGCAAGATTGTCTTATGAGATATTAATTTTATTATATTTGTACAAAATATTTAATTATGATAAAATACATAATACGTGCAATAAAGTATTTCATTTATTTTGCAGTTCTATTTACCATCGTAACACTTGTTCTTTTAACTATTAAAGGGGGTAATCTGAATGCGGTATACCCAGAAGGCTATAATGCGATTCTTAAGATAGCACTTTTGTTTGCAGGCGTATCAGCTGTCTATCCTTTCTTTGGATACACAAAAAAAGAAATCCCTGTGGCAGGAGAGTTTAGTGATAGTGCTGCCAGACTTATATCATTTATGGAGTCAAAGGGTTATATAGTTGTACAACAAGAAAATGAGACAATTGTATTTCAAAATAAAAGCTTCATATTTAGACTATTACGTATGTTTGAGGACACAATAGTCGTAGAGAAAATATTTGCAGGATATAGTTTTGAAGGTGCCAGAAGAGACATAATTCGCTTAGCTCTTACATTTAGAAGCTTAGAAGAGCAAGAAAATATAAGTACTGAAGAATAACATTAATCTATTCTGTATATGGAAGAACAATTTAAAATTGTAGCAAGATTTAATGACTTAATGAGTGCAGAAATTCTTGCGTCACAGCTAAGAGCAAACGGTATTGCTGCTGCTGTATTCAATGAAAGTTCCTCATTTCCATCTATATCGGAAATCTCCGGGGTATATGTAAAAGTCAATACCAATGATTATGATGAAGCTATTAAACTTTTAGCTAGCTCAGATAGTGCAGAATAAAATTCTTCACCATACAACCTTATTAGGGGCTCACGTAAAAATTCATACACACGTAGCCCCTCTTTTTTACCTTTGATATAAGCGTCCTTGCATATATGCCAACGATGAAGATTCAAAGCGTCCATACCATTACTCAATTTACTGACACGTATTGGATAAAGCTGACATGATATGGGCTTACGAAAACTTCCCTTTCCTTTCAAATATTGCCACTCCATCTCACAACGGCAAGATTTATCAGGCATTATTTTAGTAAATACACATTCCTCACCAGAACATAATGGGGTAACTAAATCACCATCAATATCTATATCAAAGAAGCCCTTCTTATCTATAATCTCTCTTGCTTCTTCGCTTAATCCCTCTGCATAAAAAGGATAATTCTTTTCAATCTCTTCTATTTCATTTTCTTCAAGAGGTGCACCACTATCCCCTATAATACAACAAACACCCTTGCATTTTTCATAATCACAGCAAAAAAACTCTGTTATCACATCTCCCGATATCAGACAATTCTCTATTTGGATTATAGCATCATATTCCTTTTCCTTCATTGTTTAATTTCTCTATATGCCTTATTACATGACATTTAGATCATATAATTTAGCTTAATTTATATACTTATTAGATAATTTTAATATTCCCGTACTATCAAGACTCTCCCTCATATAAGCAGGCTTAGGGAAGGTCTTAATCGGTATAGAACTCTTACTCAGGTTTTCCTCTACTACTGTTTCTATAACATTTTCTATAAGGGTAGAATTTATAATATCTGATATTATTTGATTTAACTTAGAACAACTTAAAGAAGCTAATCTTTCTTTATAATTAGTAATCAAGTCCTTACCATAAGAATACCTTAAGCTAAGATAAGTATGCAGACTTTTTGTCTTTGTCATATCCCTATCCAAACTATTAGATAATATAGCCCGATATTTCTCAAAACTTTGCTCATCAACAGCCTTTATTGACATTTTAGCAAGTCTATTATTTATAATTTTAACGAGTTTCCTAGGATTAGCCTCTACTTGCATTGAAGCAGGTATACCATCTACATTTATAGCTTGTAAAAATAGTTTTAAGGTAAAGCTCTCCGAAGGGAACATGGAAAAATCAGAACTATAATATCCCGTCCAGCCCTGTTGTGTAACTTCCTGCATAATAGCATCTTTTAAGCACATAGATGCAAGTGTTAGATACATATAATTCTCCGAGGTATAATTAATGCTCGTATAAAATAATAAATCTAAAGAGGCCTTGTTCCCCATATTATATAAGATCTTCTTTCCACTAATATCATCATCCCTCATCTTTGCTCTGAAACTAGAACTATATTCAGTTCTAAAGGCACCCAAAGTTCTAGAAAGTATTGTCTTTAATTCTTCCTTATCTATATTACCTGTGATTATAAAGACTCCATCA
This sequence comes from Candidatus Cryptobacteroides sp., assembly GCA_029257745.1. GTDB lineage: Bacteria > Bacteroidota > Bacteroidia > Bacteroidales > UBA932 > Cryptobacteroides. The sequence continues at coordinate 12,313 of JARIAS010000027.1, forward strand.
TTAATCTTAGAAAATATATTCTCATAAAACTGATTAGACTTACGAATAAAGTCATAAGACAATTTAACTGCTCTCTTATACTTACTATAACTAATATTTGGTCGAAGAATACTATCCAATTGCAACTCCCTAGCATAAGATGATTCCATCAAAGCTTGTATCTGCTGCTTTTCGCTATCACGATAATATTCAAAATCTCTTTTAGCAATGTTTCTATCATTAGCTAAAGCTATTAAAGTATTAAGCAAAACCTCTATTTTATCATTCTGTGCTGAACCATAAATTGTAAAATCTGTAAGGCTTGCTTTTACATTCATATCAATAGTATTAGATTCTAACAATTTCCTAAATGTATAATTATCTAAATCACCGATAGAGCTAAATTTCAATAAATCATTTAAATAAGGTCTATACTCATTACTCATATCAGTTGCTTGTGCCAAACCAGTTCTTAACAACAAACTATAATTAAAAGAATTTGCCACATCGTCTACCTTCTTATAAATAACAGTTATGCCATTAGAAAATATCCACATATCAGCACCAGTCATTGGTTCTATATTACTATATTTTAATCTTGCCTTTTTAGAATATTTACTCAAAATTGATGCAATATATTCATAACTAGGATAAATATTAGGCTTTTCTTTTGCAAGCTCCCATGACTTATCAAAAAGTTCCAGCAATCTAGTTTTAAGTGTATCAGAAGGACTATCGTCAATGTATATACTCAAATTCCTGTCTTTATCAATAAGGCTACTTATATATGTATTAAATAATGATAACTCTTTTTTTCTATCAATCTTTCTATTATTAAAATAACTGTAATTATAAAGTTCTGATGATAAAGGAGAATTGGATAAAAAAGAGGATATACATCTATCCATATACACAGAGTTTGTTTTAGCAAAAGAATTTAACTCTGCCGTACTATTTATTCTTAGTTGTTGGCGGACATCATTATAATCATCCATACTCGCTGCATAATAGTTTAATTCAGATAAAACTGAAGATAAAATAGATATAGCCTTATCTCTATCTCTTCTAGAGAGAGACAGGTTCAAAACTAATTTTTCATCTGATAGACTGTGTGCACTAGCGATATAGTCAGATTTAAGACTATAATATGGGATATTATGCTTATGCAGGGATAAAGAAACTCTATTTTCCAACAAGCATAAAAACTCTCTTGCAAATTTACTTGAAACAAGATACTGAACTGTATTCATAAGGCTACGAGGAGTTCTTTGACTTCTATACTCTATGCTTATTGTTGTTAAACTATCCGAATACCTTTCCTTAAAAACTATCTTTTTCTTTTTTTGTTCTTTCCAAGTATATGGGATTACCTTATTCCTGTCGTAGCTATTTACGACAAATAAGGCTAACATATCCATCTTATTTAAAACAGCTTTCGGGTCAACATCTCCAACAATAATAATTGCCTGATTTTGAGTAGAATATCTTTTACCCAATCTTGTACTATTGGCTATTATATCAAATATCATCAAAAGGCTGGAATCAAGAGCCTCATTATTTTTAGCTACGACAATGTCCTTAAATCTATAAATAGTAGCATTTTCAGAGACACTTACATAACCATTATCAGTTGGGAAAATAGACTTTCTTTTAAGAAAAGAGAAAGGACTATTAAGCATAAAACGGGGCAAATCACTTAAAGCCCCTCTAGAGGATATTATACTCTCTCCTATATTATTTTTGCTTTCATCTTTATAACCTGTATTTTGTACTAATGCTATATCTACAAAGCCCTTACTGTTTTTATTATTTACTATATAATACCTTATCCCATTGTCTAAACTTCCCGTTTTCACAAGTGGATCTAATGGCAATTTGTCGGGATTTTGTCCGTATATATAAGTGTATGTATTAAATAAAATAAGGAAAACTAACAATCCTATATTTCTTATATGCTTCATAACCATAATTAATATTACAAATTTAATATAAAATACTTTTATTCATTGTAGTTTATCAGACATAAACATTTTAGTGCATCAAAATATTTTTTGTATATTTGTAGATATAACGATTTATAATAAGTTTAACAAAAGATTCTAATTATGAGAAAATTTATCCTTGCCATTGTGGCAACTATCTTTTCAATAGGTATAGCAAATGCACAAGACCTTGCAACAGCTACAGAAAGATACAACCAAGGTGCTAATGCTTTAACTATTGGACAAAAAGCAGAGGCCCTCAAATACTTCCAGGAAGCATTAGGAATGGCTAAAGGACTTGGTGCTGAGGCAGAAGAATTAGTCGCTAATTGTAAAAAAGCCATACCTGGCGTTATGTTATCTGTTGCAAAAGAAGCATACAATAAAAAAGACTTTGCAGAGGCATTGACTAAGTTTACCCAAACACAAAAAACAGCTGAAGAGTATGGTAATAAGGAAGTTGCAGATGAAGCAGCACAACTTATTCCACAAACTAAGATTGCAATGAAATTAGACTCTGCTGAACAAACTTTTAAAGAGAATAAATATAATGAAGCTATATTAGCTTATAAAGAAGTCCTACAACTTGATAGCGTAAATGCAAGTGCAATACTAGGTAGTATTCAAGCACTTTGCAAAAAGGGAGATTTTGATGAAGCAAAGAAAATGTTAGATCTTGCTAAAAAGATTGGTCAAGGAGAAAATGCTTCTAAAGTCATTGGAACTGCACTTTTACAACTTGCTGCTACTAATCTTCAAAAAGGAAAATTCGCAGATGCTATCAAGAAAGCTCTTGATGCTGACAACTTTGTTAGCAACCCTAAGGCATACCAAATTGCAGGTGTAGCTGCATTAAAGCTTAAAAACAATAAAGACGCTATAAAATACTTCTCTAAATACATACAGGGTGACCCTAAGGCAAGAAATGCAGGACAAATTGCTCTTCAAGTTGGTGCACTTTATCAAGGAGAAAAGAATAAGGCTAAGGCTATTGAATATTATAAAATAGCAAAGAGCTATGGTATTGATACTCAAAAATATATTGACGCTCTTAGCAAATAAGAATGATACAGACTTTAGAATTATTAGCACCTGCTAAAAATCTAGAAATCGGCATTGCAGCAATAGACTGTGGTGCCGATGCTGTATATATTGCAGGTCCTGACTTTGGTGCGAGAAAATCCGCTGCTAATCCTATTGAGGACATTAAAAAGCTATGTGATTATGCTAAACAATATGGGGTTCGCATTTTTATCACACTCAACACATTAATATATGAAGATGAGCTAGATAAAGCTAAAAATATAATAGATAATCTTATAGATGCAGGTGTAGATGCCATCATTGCACAAGACCTTGCAGTTATCCAGTTAGTTAATGGCAGGATTCCCGTTCACGCTTCTACCCAATGTGCCATACAAAATCAAGATAGAGCCAAGTTCCTTTCTCAACAAGGTTTCTCAAGACTTGTATTAGAAAGAGCTATGTCTCTAAAAGAAATAAGTAAAATACATAATAGTACTGATAGTGAATTAGAATTTTTTGTTCATGGTGCTATATGCGTATGTTATAGTGGGCAATGCTACATATCAGAGGCACTCAATGCCAGAAGTGCTAATAGAGGGGATTGTATGCAAGCTTGTAGAAGCAGATACGACCTTATAGATAGTAAGGGGAAATATATTATAAAAAATAAAGCCCTCCTTTCATTAAAAGATTATCAATTATTAGATAGCCTGGAGGACTTAGCTAAGGCTGGCGTATGTTCTTTTAAGATAGAGGGAAGATTAAAGAATATAAGCTATGTAAAAAATGTTGTAAGAGCTTATAGCATAGCACTAGACAAGATTATAGCAGAAAAACCAGAGCTATACAGACGCTCATCTTTTGGAAAAGTGCATAGTAACTTTATTCCTGATCTTAACAAGACCTTTAATCGCTCATATACAAGCCTATTCTTAGATGGGAAAAGAGGTAAATGGGCATCATTAGACACAGCTAAAGGCATGGGTGAGGAGGTAGGTGTTATAGCCTCCTTCAAAAGCATATCAAAAGATGATATAGAAATAAAGCTAAAGTTTATTAATAATAACATTGTTTTAAGCAATGGAGATGGCTTTTCTTTTTATACTGACAAGGATATAATAGGTTTTAGAGCTGATATTGTTCAAAATAATACTATTACAACAAAGCAAGTCTCAGGTCTATATATTGGGGCAAAGGTTTACAGAAACCTCAACGTCAAGTTTGAAAAAAGCATTAGTAATGATAATATATTTAGAGAAATCTCTGTAAGTATAAAAGTTAAGCTTAGTAAAAAAGAGACTTTTAATATAGAGTGCATAGCCACAAGTGAAGATGGTAGAAAACTTATCTTAAATACAGAACTTAAGAATGCTCAGTCTGCCACAAATTGGCAACGCAGTATAGACATGCTGAATAGCCAGTTAAGCAAAAGAAGCTTAATATATAAGTTCAATGTGGATAACATAAGTTATACTGATACTCAAGACATTCCCCACCTATCTAGTGCTGACATAAACAATATTAGAAGAGATTTAGCCTCTAATTTGCATAATATTACATGCAACAAAATAGATATAAAACACAAAAAAACAATAGAAACATCTAGTATAAATAAAGATATTAGTTATAAAGAGAATATCGCAAATAGCATTTCAAAAAATCTTCTAGCTCAGCTAGGAGCAGAGAGTATTGAAGATGCTTATGAGGTAAATCACAGAACTGGCATTGAACTAATGAGGACAAAATATTGTATTAAGTATGAGCTAGGAATTTGTCCACGCTTCCACAAAGCAAAGGAGACAGAACAACTCTATCTCCTTAATAATAAAAGAAAATTTCCTTTGATATTCGATTGTAAACGCTGTGAGATGGTTGTTGCAGAAGCTATTAATTAATTTCTATATGCACTAAAATACTCACGAAAAATTAGTTACTATATATAGTAAGACTTTTTTATAGCCATCTTAATTATCTACAAACTCAAAAGTCAATTCTACATCAGAAAAACGCACTGGACTGTTACTAAACTTATCTAAGAATTTGTAAGACAAGGCACCTCTCCAAACAATATCATCACGACTATTAAAAGGAAGAGATAAAACTATTCCATATGATTTTGATTTTATCTTAACAGCAACCTCTGTATTCCATTGCTTGATTGTACCACCGTCATCTTCTACCAACATAAAAGCAGCCTCTTTTAATTGTTCTGTCCAATCGGATACTATAAGATTATTTAGCTCTACATCTTTCCCTACATCACTTCTTTTAACTATTACCATAAAATCCGTTATAGCTGGATTATACAGACGTAATTCTGCATCAGTAGATGCTGTAAAAGAGTCTATCGCACCGAATTTAAAGAAAAATTCAGATGCACCTGCGAACCAAGTATCATAATTCCTTAATGCCTTAAATTTCTTCAATACCAATGTCCTTAATGCTCTATGATTAGAAGCAATATTACTAATTCGACTTTCAGAATGAGGAAGTTTAACAGCACTACTCTTAGCTAATGTATTACTATTCACTGACTCAGGTATATGATTGGCAATCCCGTTTGCTATAATCTTTCCACCTCCATCAAACATTTCGGGACGCTCCTTTCTCAATATCTCTAGACTTTTATATTGCCTATCGTCATTAGTATTAATAATCCATACAGGCCTTTTAGCAGCAATCTCTTCAGTAACAATTACTTGCTTAACCTCTTTTACTCCATTATTTTCTTCTAAGGAATAAGCAATATTGGACTTAGAACCATCTTGAGGATCGAAACTGATTAACGGCATCGTGTGCTTATCCCAATTCTCATAATAAGGCCAGTATATTTGCATATCAGAAGATTCTAAATAGGATATATACTCATCCACTGATAGACCTAATGGCACTGTTGTTTCATTATTTGCCCTAGTAGATGGCTTACTAAGATATTCCTTTATTAAGTCTCTCATAGATTTGCTGTATTCCCTTGTCCTTACGGACCTAGTACTTACATCATCTCCAACACCCTTACCTGGAGACTGCAATAAGTCCCTCATAGTATATTCCTCATCGTAGCCATTCTTGCTTGAAGAACTAACGGCATCATAAACCTCCTGCAACTGTTCCTGTCCCAACTCTAATTTGGACATTAAGCTAGCTAACTGTTCTAAATTAATATTAGCCTTCGTGTTATGATCAACACTTAGATATTTTTCATCCTTATTACAAGACATAACTGTAATAACGCATAGTATAAAAATAAACCTCTTCATAAATATATTTTTTACAAAGAGAATTATAATTATCCGTTTACAGAAAATATAAACGGATAAGTTTTAAAGTCAATAGACTATACTGCATCTATGCTAAAAACAGCTGATTTTTCTGCAAGTGATATAAAGAATTTTATATTTAAAGCTGATAAAAGATATATCTATCTTTTTCTTGTAAATCCTTTATTAATAAGACATTATTAAATTTGCCAGAAAATATCTGCTTTGTCTCTTCTACTAACAAATCATTTATTTCCAGTAGAGCAAAAGATGAACTATCTCTCAATAATTTAGACCAGTTTGCTATACTCTTATAAAAAATAAGTGGGTCATAATCAGGAGCAAACAAGGCTATATCAGGTTCATAATCCAGAACATTCCTATCCATCTGCGATTTCTGACTACTCATAAGATATGGAGGATTACTTATTATTATATCAAATTGTCCATATTCTGTAAAATCCTCCTTCAGTATATCTGCATGAACAAATGTAGGTGCGATATGCCCTTCATTCAAATATTTATATAAATCTTGATTCTTAGCAACTTCTAAAGCTTCATCTGACACATCTACTGCAAATACTTCAATATTAGGGATTTCCAGAGCCATTGTCCACGCTATACAGGCAGAGCCAGTGCATAAATCTAATAATCTAAGTCTATGTCTATTGTCTTGTCTCATAGACGCTATCTTATCAATAGCTAACTTACATAAATATTCTGTTTCTGGTCTTGGAATTAAAACTGCTGGCGATACTTTAAAACTATAATTATAAAAGTCTACCCTTCCTAACACATACTGCAATGGTATAGCTTTTAACAACTTATCCATTGCTTTATTTAATGTTATAAGATGCTTCTGTTCTATATTAAAATTAGGCTCTGTTATATAGGTATACTCTTTAATATCAAGCACTTCCATTGTGAGTTTTCTAACAATAGCCATAGCTTCATTCTCAGAATACAAAGCTTGCAACAAGTGTACTGACTCTGCAATAAAGTCCCTAAGAAACATATCTAAGCCTTTTCTATAATAGTACTTAGCAAGGAAGTTATATTAATTCCAGCCTCTCTTATCATCTTAGGAACTAATGAAGCACTTGTCATTCCAGGTATTGTATTTATCTCCAGAAAATAAAGTCCTTTTTCAGAATAAATATAATCCATTCTTACTATACCCCTACAAGAAAAATATTTATATATACTTGTAGTAACAGCTTTTATTTCATCTTCCCATTCTTTAGTAATAGGTGCAGGACATATCTCGCTGCTATTGCCATTATATTTAGCATCGTAATCAAAGAATTCGTTGTCTGTTACTATCTCTATAATAGGCAAGGTTTTTACACTTTCACCATCCCAATATGCTGCACAGGTCAATTCTCTTCCTTTTATTTCTTCCTCTACAATAACATTATCCCCTTCATTAAATGCTAATAATATGGCCTGCTTTAATTGACTTGCCTCCTTTACCTTTGTTATTCCAAAACTTGAGCCTCCACTCGTAGGTTTAACAAAAAGAGGCAAGCTAAGTGTAGATAAAGTCTTCTGACAAAATAGATCTACATCATCACTACTCTTGACCAAGCTATCTTTCGATAACTGAACTAAGCCAGAATTTCTTAAATATGACTTACAAGAAAATTTATCAAATACCAAGGCTGAGACAAAACTATTAGCAGTATTATAAGGTACTGACACTATGTCAAAATAAGCCTGAAGTATACCATTCTCTCCAGGTGCACCATGCTGCATAATATAAGCATAGTCCAACTTTATATGCTCTCCATAGATATTTACAGAAAAATCATTCTTATCTACTTGAGGTCTTGAACCTTCGGGAAAAGTTGTACGCATAGCACCCTTTTTCCTATACGCCAATAATTCCCAAGACCCAAAACGAGCTAAAATCTCATACACACTATATGTGTAATCATCTATACGTGAGGCTGTATACTCACCACTTCTACAAGAAACTTCCCACTCAGAAGTATCACTTCCATATATTACAGCAATGTTCTTATACATTTTAAGACTTATTCAAAAAAGTTAGTATTATCCTCTTCTACCTGCTTATCCCCTTGAATTTCTTCTTGATTAATAGAATTTATAGGGTCTAAATTATATGCCAAAGGCACTTTAAATTCATCTTTAGAATTAAAACCAAGACTCTTATCAGACAAGAGCTTTTTATAAAATATAGCCCAGATAGGAAGAGCCATATTAGCTCCTTGCCCTAAAGATACTGACTGAAAATGAACCTGTCTATCTTCTGCACCTACCCATACTCCCGCAGTTAATTTAGGTGTATACGCAATAAACCAGCCATCAGAGTTATCATTAGTTGTTCCTGTCTTACCAGCTATATCTCCTTTAATACCATATTTATACCTCAATCTAATACCTGTTCCATGGTCTATTACTGATTGCATTAAGCCAATAACTGTATAAGCGACATTCTCACTAATAGCCTCATGCTTACTAGGCACAAAGTTGGATATAACATTACCTTGATTATCAGTAATTTTAGTTACATACATAGGTCTTGTATATATACCTTTAGAAGGAAAGACATTATATGCAGCCACCATATCCAATAAACGTATTTCAGGAGAGCCAACGCATATAGATGGGACTTCATCAATATAAGTACCTATACCCATTTTTTTCATCAGTTGAACCATAGGTCGTGGTCCAAACTGCTTCATAAGATAGGCAGATATATTATTTGAGCTATTAGTAAGTCCCCATTTCACAGTAACAGTCTTTCCTATCCACTCATCTTTTTCAGAACTACGTGGTGTCCATGTTTTATTACCCACCATAATAGTCTGAGGTACATTGACAACTTTATCATCTGGCCGCATGCCCTCTTGCATTGCCAAAGTATACAAAAATGGTTTTATCACAGAACCTACCTGCCTTTTACTTTGGCTGATATTGTCATACTTAAAATACCTGTAATTAGGACCACCTACATAAGCTTTTACATTTGACGTATTAGGTTCCATAACAATAAAACCAGCCCTCAATATTGACTTATAATACTTTATTGAATCCTCAGGACTCATCCTTGTATCCTCATAACCATCTTTATTCCATGCAAATACACGCATTTTTCTAGCTCTCTTAAAACTAGCATCTATCTGTTTCTGACTCACTCCTGCAGACTTCATAGAACGATACCTATCACTCCATCTATAAGCCTGTTTCATAACCCAATCACGTGTAGATTTTTGAATATCGTTGGAAAAAGGCGGATTTTTCTTATACCTCAATTCCCTAGTAAAACTAGGTTGCAAGTCTTTTGATAAATGTTCCTGTACAGCCTCCTCTGCATACTTCTGCATCCTTGCGTTAATAGTAGTATATATCTTTAATCCGTCTTTATCTAAATTATACTTAGAGCCATCTGCTTTTCTATTCTTCTCTAACCAACCATATAAAGCATCTGTTGCCCAAAGCAGTGAATCAACAGAATAATCTTCCCTGTATTGATAATTCTTTGCCTTAGGCTCTTTTTCCTTCATATAACGCCTTAACATATCTCTAAAATAAGGAGCTAAGCCTGAGTTATGATTAAGTACATTATAATGTAACTCAATAGGAAGTTTTAGCACAGAATCTAGTTGAGATTCAGTAATAAAAGAAGATTTTTCCATTTGAGAAAGAACAAAATTACGTCTCTCCAAAGATTTGTCAGGATTAAGATAAGGATTGTACCTAGTTGGCTTATTTATCATTCCAACCAATGTAGCACTCTCTTGCATATTCAAATCTATTGGATCCTTCATAAAGAAAGTCTGAGATGCGGTTTTAATACCATATGCCCCACTGCCAAAGAATACAGCATTAAAATACATATCTACAATTTCATCTTTACTATAATCCCTCTCTATCTTAATGGCAGTAATCCACTCCTTTAGTTTGATTAACAATATCTTAAATTGCTTTACGCCTATAACTGAACTCGATACATCTTCTCTTGGATATAATGTCTTTGCTAATTGCTGCGTAATAGTACTTCCTCCACCCTGTCTTAAATCTCCTAACAATAAAGTCTTAAATAGTACCCTACCAAGACTTATAAAATCTATTCCCGAATGTGAATAAAATCTTTCGTCTTCTGTCGCAATTACCGCTTTAACTAAATAGGGAGATAATTCCTGATAATTGACATAGGCCCTATTCTCTATATGAAAAGTACTTAAAACAGAACCATCATCAGCTATCAACTCAGTAGCAAGCTTACTATCAGGGTTCTCAAGTTCTTCAAAAGAGGGAATATCAGCAAACAGCCAAACACCTATTATCAATAACAATAGCAGCACTGGGGGGAATAATATACAGCCCCAGAAAATTTTAACTATCTTTTTCCTTAAATCAAGACTCATTTTAAAACTTTATAAACAATTAGAGCAAATTTATACATAAAATTTGGAAATATCCCCTCTTTGTAACTTACTTTGTAGATAAACTTAAAAACTTTAGAGCAATGGCAAGTAACTTAGTGATAGTAGAGTCACCGGCAAAAGCAGGTACAATTCAAAAATTTTTAGGAGACGACTACATTGTAAAACCTAGTTTTGGACATATAAGAGATCTTCAAAATAAAAAAATAAGCATAGATATTGAAAATAACTTTGAGCCTGAATACGAAATTCCAAAAGATAAGGTAAAAATAATCACTGAGTTAAAAAAACTTGCAAAACAAGCTGATACAGTATGGTTAGCATCCGATGAAGACCGTGAAGGTGAAGCTATCTCTTGGCATCTTATAGAAGCACTTAATCTAGATAAAAGTAAGATAAAACGTATTGTCTTCCACGAAATTACTAAAAGTGCAATATTAAAAGCCATAGAAAACCCTCGCCCAATCGACATGAACCTTGTCAATGCTCAACAAGCCCGTCGAATATTAGACAGACTAGTAGGATTTGAATTATCGCCAATATTATGGAGAAAAATACAGCCTAAACTTTCTGCGGGTCGTGTACAAAGTGTTGCTCTAAGATTAATTGTTGATAAGGAAAGAGAAATACTTCATTTTGAAAGAAGCCCCTACTATTACGTAAGTGCCAAATTCTTGCCATCCAATAATAAGACTGAAGTTAAAGCTATATTGGATAAAAAATTCAATACCATTGAAGAAGCTGAAGAATTCCTTAAAGACTGTTCCAATGCGGATTTCAGCATTACTGATCTAGAATCTAAAGAAGGAAAAAGGACAGCAACTGCCCCATTTACGACATCAACATTACAGCAGGAAGCAGCTCGCAAATTACGTTTCCCTGTAAGTTTAACAATGAGAGTCGCTCAACAGCTTTATGAGAAGGGACTTATTACATATATGAGAACAGACTCAACAAATCTTTCTTCATTAGCAATAAACACTTCTAAAAAATTTATTATTGAAAATTTCGGTGAAGAATATTCTAAAACCAGACAATTTCAAACAAAGTCAAAAGGTGCCCAAGAAGCCCATGAAGCTATAAGGCCTACCTATATAGAAAATACTAAAATAGAGGGAAGCGAGCAAGAGAAAAAGCTTTACGAACTTATATGGAAACGCACTGTAGCCTCTCAAATGGCTGATGCAAAGATACTTAAAACCACAGTCAAGCTATCCAATAATTATAGAAGTGAAAAATTCATAATTCAAGCAAATCAGGTACTATTTGATGGATTCCTGAAGCTATATATAGAGAGCAATGAGGATAGTATAGATGAAGAAGAAGTATTATTGCCAGAGCTACACATCGGCGAAGGTATGAAGATGCTAGAAATAAATGCAGACTGTAAATTTACCTCACCTGGAGCTAGATATTCAGAAGCTTCCCTTGTAAAAAAATTAGAAGAGCTAGGTATTGGACGTCCATCTACTTACGCTCCGACTATCAGCACGCTTACAACAGGAAGAGGCTATGTTATAAAAGGTGATAAAGAAGGAACTAAGGTAAAAACTAGCAGTTTACAACTTAAAGACAATAAAATCAGCAAAATAGATAGAACAGAATATATCGGTAGTGAAAAATCCAAACTTTTCCCGGAAGAAATAGGTATTATAGTTACGGACTATTTAGTTAAAAATTTTGAGACAGTACTTAACTACGATTTTACCGCAAATGTAGAGCAAGATTTTGATAAAATAGCTGAAGGCAATAGCATATGGCAAGATGTTATATCTTCTTTTTATCAGCCATTCCACAATAAGGTAGATGAAGCCTTAAACGATAAGCACTACAACAATGTAAGTAGAGAACTTGGCATTGACCCTGTAAGTGGGGAAAATATTGTAGCTAAATTTGGACAATACGGTCCATATATCCAAAAAGGTGAAGGCGAAAAAAGACAATTTGCTAAGCTAATGCCAGGACAACTTATTGAGAGTATAAGCCTTGAAGAAGCATTAAAACTATTCTCTCTTCCAAGAAGTATTGGCAGCCTTGACGGAATAGAAGTCATAGCTACAAAAGGACGCTTTGGCCCATATTTAAAATACGGAGACAAAAATATATCGCTACCAAAAGGTGCTGATCCTTTAAGTATAAGTCTTGAAGACTGCAAGTCTATTATAGAAAATAGTAACAAGACTAGCAATGAGCCTATAAAAGTATTTCAAGACAGTGATATCCAAATTATTAATGGACGTTATGGCCCTTATATTAAACACGCAGGTGCTAATTATAAGTTGGATAAGAATATCAATATAGATGATCTAAGTGAGGAAAAATGTAAAGAGATTATTGATAACTCGCAACCAAGTAAGAGTAGATATAAAAAGAAAAGCAAAAAAGAGGCTTAATAATTATAATTTAAAATAAAAAAGTCTATCTACCTTACAAATTAATATATTTATACTATATTTGCAATAATAATAAACTTATTTGAAGCAGATATATTATGAATTATCATATTGACGAAACGGATCAAAAGATATTAGCCTTTCTTGTTAAAAATGCAAGAATGCCTTTTCTAGAAATTGCCCGTGAATGTGGTGTTTCTGGTGCGGCTATTCATCAAAGAGTTAAGAGACTTGAAGCCAAAGGCATAATAACAGGTTCAAGACTACTGGTTAAGCCACAAGCATTAGGGCTAAATATATGTGCATTTATAAGTATATCTCTATCAGAGTCCAATAAATATAACCTAGTTGTATCAGCACTCAAGAAAATACCTGAAGTAGTTGAATGTCATTTTGTTACAGGCAAGTATGCTATGCTGGTCAAAATATACTGCTTGGATAATGATCACTTAATGCAAGTACTATTAAATACAATACAGAAAATACCTTATATTCAAGCAACTGAGACTATGATAGCCTTAGATGAAGGTATTGACAGACAGGTATGGGTAAAAGACTTTAAAAGCACAACCTTTGAAAAAGATATAGAAAAGGATTAAGCTATTCATCTTTCAAACCCCCTCTTAATAAAATAGAGGCAAGACTTAAATCTTCTTGCCTTGTTATTTTTATATTTGTTCTTTCTCCTGTACAATAATTAATCTTTTCCCCTATATAAGACAAGACAGAGGAGTCGTCTGTAAAACTCTCAATATATGGACTTTTATATGCTTTTTTAAGACTCTGGGACATAAAAACCTGAGGTGTCTGAACTGCGAAAAGTTTATTTCTATCCACTTCCTCTGACAATAAAGAATAATTATCATCACCTTTATACTCTAGCATTTTCAGAGTGTCTACTATATGTAATACAGGAATTAGATTTTGCAGATTTTCCTCCTCTACCCTTGAGAACATATCCCTTATTAATCTTTTTGACACTAATGGTCTTACACCATCATGTACTGCCACAATGGCATCATCTGGTACAACTTGCAGAGCATTCTGCACAGAATGAAACCTGGTCAAACCACCTGACACAAGACGCTGCCTAATCTGTATATTATGTTTTTCTAGCAAGTCTTTCCACATCTGCATATATTCTTGATTCATAACTATCACTAAATTCAAATCAGGTATTGCTTCCTTAAATTTAACAATAGTCCTAATCAATATTGGAACAGCATCTAAATCTAAAAACTGCTTAGGAATATTGGATGACATTCTGCGTCCACTACCTGCTGCTACAATAATAGCATATTTATCTAAAGACATAATTATAATATTAGTAATCACCACAAATCTAAGTTTTTTTTTGTACATTTACAGAAAATAAGTTAAACAGATATTCTTTTCACATATATGGCATTTAATATATTCACACAAGAGCTTGCAATGGACCTTGGGACAGCAAATACTGTTATCTTTCACAACGATGAAATAGTCCTTGATGAGCCAAGCATTGTGGCAATAGACAATAATACAGGAAAATGTCTTGCACTTGGACAACAAGCCAAACTTATGCACGAGAGGGTAAATCCTGGTATAAAGACCATAAGACCTTTACGAGATGGAGTTATTGCAGATTTCAAGGCTGCAGAGATAATGATTAAAGGTTTTATTAAACAGGTAAATAGTAAAAAACGTCATATCTTTTCACCCAATATAAGAATAGTCATTGGCATACCTTCAGGAAGTACAGAAGTAGAGATCAGGGCCGTAAGAGATTCAACAGAACACGCTGGCGGTAAAGATGTTTACTTGATTTTTGAGCCAATGGCTGCAGCCTTAGGTATAGGATTAAATGTCGAAGAGCCTAAAGGTAATATGGTTGTAGATATAGGTGGAGGAACAACTGAAATAGCCGTAATATCTCTTGGAGGTATAGTCGTACAAGAGAGCATAAGAGTCGGTGGTGATGTCTTCACATCTGACATACAGCAATATCTAAGACAACAACATAATATTAAAGTAGGAGAGACTACTGCTGAGAATATTAAAATAAAGGTTGGTGCAGTAATTCCAGATCTAGATAATGAACCAGAGTCTATGAAGGTTATAGGTCCTAATTTAATGACTGCACATCCTGTTGAAACAACTATAAGTTACAAAGAAATTGCTCACTGTATAGACAAATCCATTGCAAAAGTGGAAGCAGCTATCGCTAGGGTTCTAGAACAGACACCATCTGAACTGTATACAGATATCTGCGAGGGAGGTATATTCTTATCTGGAGGAGGAGCAATGTTAAGAGGTCTGGATAAAAGACTATGCGAGAAATTCCATATTGATTTTCACGTTGCGGAAGACCCTCTTCATGCAGTTGCTAGAGGTACATGTATAGCCCTTAAAAATGCTAGTAGATATTCATTCTTAATGAGATAGATGAAAAGAGGCAATAATTTGCTAAAGTTTATGATAAATGCAGCAGTCTTCATTATTTTGGAGTTTGCTGCACTTCATTTGCTAAGCAATAACAAGTCAATGCAATCCTTTTTTATCTCTAAAAAAGCCCATGCTTTTATGGCTAATTTTTGGGGACTTACTCAAAATATATCCTATTATTTTTCACTAAGAGAGGTCAATGATAGTCTTGCTAAAGATAACTTTATTCTAACACAAAGACTACAAGAATTAGCCAATACGAAGCAACTAACGCATTTACCACAAAGCACTCTTATACAATACTATAAGTCTAAATACAATAACTTTTCTACTCTCCCTGCAGAAATCTCTAAAATAAGTCTTAACAAAGAGCATAACTACATAATTATCAATAAGGGACTCAAAGACGGGGTAGAATTAGAATCTGCAGTATTAAGTTCTAATGGTGTCATTGGTATAATAGAAGCTGTTGGAGAACATTATTCCTATGCCAGTTCTTTTATGAACAAAAATATAAGCATAAGTTCCAGACTGAATAAGACTGGAGCGGTAGGTATATTATATTGGGATGGAAAGTCTACAAATAAGGCCATACTTAAAGATATTCCACTACAATATCAAATTGAGAAAGGAGATACTGTATACACTAGCGGATACTCATCTATATTTCCAAAAGACATCGCCCTAGGCACTTGCTATGACTACAATATCATAAATGGTTCTACTTATGAAGTTAATATTAAGCTATTTATAGATTTTTCATCTATTAGATATGTCTATATCGCTAAAAATAACAGAAAAAAGGAAATAGAAGACTTAGAAAACTTATATAAGTAATGAAAAGAGATTTTTATATTATATATTGCCTTTTAGTTATAGTTCAAATGTTTATTTGTAACTATGTAAATTTTAGTCCCTATATCCTTATATCTATTTTACCTAGCATAATTTTCTTGCTCCCAACAAAATTCAATAGCGTTATTACAATGCTTATATCTTTTTTTACTGCCCTACTTATTGATTTCTTTGCAGAAGGGATTATTGGGATTAATGCACTAGCAATTTTACCTGTAGCTTTAGTAAGGATACCCTTATACAAACTAATTTTTGGAGATGAGATAGTTGAACGAGGAGAAAGCCTATCAATCAAAAAATATGGTGTGCTAAAAGTTATATTAGCCTTAAGTATAAGCCAGGCAATATTCTTATTTATCTATATATGGGCAGATAGTTTCAGTATTAATAGCGTAGCCTTCAATCTTTTACGTTTTGCTATATCACTATTAATCAACATTATAATATCATACCTTATAGCTGAATTACTTCTAGAAAAATAAATCAGATGACAAATAGGTATCGCAATATCATAATAGGTATCAGTATCGTTGGCCTTATACTAATTGGCAGACTTTTTACCATACAAATATTAGAGGACAAATATAAAATAGACGCCTCCAACAACTCTATGGTATACGATATAATCTATCCGACAAGAGGCATTATTTATGACAGGAACGATAAAATCCTAGTAGGCAACCAACTATCTTATGATCTAATGGTTAGTCCCAGAACACTTAAACAGTTTGACACTAGCCTATTAGCAAAGACTTTAAAAGTACCTAAACAATTAATTGTTGATAAAATCAATAACTACCACAAAAACAGAAGAAAGATAGGTTACCGTTCTGTTGTGATGCTTAAGCAATTAAAACCAGAGATTTATCAGCGTTTTGCAGAAATACAATACAAATTCCAAGGTTTTAAAGGTCAGGCCAGAAGTATAAGGCACTACCCTATTAATGCAGGTGGTAATCTTCTAGGCTATGTTTCAGAAGTAGATAACAACTATATAAAAAAACAGGGTGGAGAATATAAAGCAGGTGATTATGCCGGTAAGACAGGTATGGAAGCCAGTATGGAAAAAGTACTAAGAGGAGAAAAGGGATATCACATATTTCTGAGAAATTCTAAAAACCAGATAGAAGATAAATATGAAGAGGGGAAGCATGACAAGGAAGCTGTCTCTGGAAGCGACATCAATACAACAATAGACTCTAAGCTACAAGAATATGGACAGAATCTTATGAAAAATAAGGTTGGTAGTCTGATAGCAATTGAACCTGGCAGTGGAGAAATTCTTGCAATGGTCTCAAGCCCTAGTCTAGATGTTAGCATCTTGTCAGATATAGGTAAACATTATAATGAGATTGCTAAAAATCCTCATAAACCAATGTTTAACAGAGCTGTTCAAGCACCCTATCCTCCAGGTTCTATATTTAAGCTAGTCAATGGTTTAATTGGATTACAAGAAGGCGTATTAAAAGAAAATTATAGCTACCCTTGCTATCAAGGCTATCACTATGGCAATAGAAAATTAGGCTGCCACGTCCACAAAAGTCCTATAATGCTTGAAGAAGCTATAATGATGTCCTGCAATGCCTATTTTTGCTATGTCTTCAAAAATTTATTAGAAAACAAGAAATATTCTAATACAGATGAAGCCTTTAATAAGTGGAGAGAATATGTCGAAAGCTTTGGATTTGGGAACAAACTTGGCAGTGATGTCCCATATGAATTAAGTGGAACTATCCCAACATCAAGCTATTATGACAAAATATATGGAAAAAATGCTTGGAAATACTCTAATATCATCTCCCTTTCAATTGGACAAGGTGAGATAGGAGTTACTCCCTTACAAATTGCAAATCTTGCAGCCATTGTCGCTAATAAAGGCTTCTACTATATCCCTCATATTATAAAAGACTCTAAATCATATAAGATTGATAAAAAATTTAAAGAGAAACATTTTACAATGGTTGATAGCATATATTATAACAGTATTGTAAAAGGTATGTGGAAAGCTGTTAATAGTGGATTTGGCTCTGGAGGGACTGCATCCATTGCTGCCGTATCTGGCTTGGACATATGCGGCAAAACAGGTACTGCACAAAATCCTAGAGGTGAAGATAACTCTGTATTCCTGTGCTTTGCCCCTAAGGATAAACCTAAAATTGCAGTAATAGCTTATATAGAAAATGGTGGATTTGGAGCAACTTGGGCTGCACCGATTGCGTCTCTTATGATAGAAAAATATTTAAAATCTGAGGTAGAAAGAAAGGAACTAGAAGAACGTATTATGAATGCAAGTCTTATGAATAAGGTGAAAACAGACTAATATATGCAAACTACTATAAAACATAGAAATAATATATCTAGCATTGACTGGAAACTAGTTATATTATATTTAATACTCATACTCATAGGTTGGTTCAACATTTACGCCTCTGTTCATTCTTCTGAACCATCTAGTATATTTGATATTAGCGAACGCTGTGGCAAACAATTTATATGGATAATAACAAGTCTGTTAATAGCGTCTAGTATTTTATTTATCATACCTGCACAGCTCTGGGAAGGCATATCTATACCTATGTATATTCTGAGCTGTATTGCTCTAGTAGCAGTTATATTCTTTGGTGTGGAAGTAAAGGGCTCACGCTCATGGTTCCAGATTGCACAGATTAAGATTCAACCTGCTGAAATATCAAAAATTGCAAGTTCTCTTGCGATATCATATATTTTAAGTAAAGATTGGTTTAAAATAAGCAAGGTAAAAGACTTTATCACTATTAGTCTAATTATATTAGTGCCTATGTTTATTATTATTGCTGAGAAAGAGACGGGTTCAGCCCTTGTCTACACAGGTTTTGCTTTGGTTCTTTATAGAGAAGGATTATCGGGCTGGTTTCTTGTTGCCATTGGTACTGCTATTCTACTTTTTGTTCTCACACTTACGGCAAACAGCTATATTGCTATTCTTAGTTTAATTATCATTATAGCTTTCATAAACATACTACAAAACAATAAAATACTTAGAAATACTACTATACTATTATTATTTAGTATAACTATGTTCTTTGTACCTCAAATACTCAATAAGGCTGCAGAGTATATGGAGTTCTTTAAATCAATAAAGGCCTTATATGTCTTATTCGGAATATGTTTAAGCACTACTCCTTATTTCTTAGTTAAGGCCTTCAGAAAAGGTAATATATCATACTATTTATCCACAATATGCCTTATTGCAGGAATTACTTTATCGCTCAGTACTGAGTTTATTTTTAATTCTGTGCTTAAAGAACATCAACGCAAACGTATAGAGCTAATACTAGGTATGACTGAAGATCCCTCTGGTGTTGGATACAATGTCAATCAATCTATGATTGCTATTGGTTCTGGCGGTCTTAGTGGAAAAGGATTTTTGAATGGGACTCAGACTACTTATGGCTTTGTCCCTGAACAAAGTACTGATTTCATATTCTGCACTATTGGTGAGGAATGGGGCTTTATTGGTTCTAGTTTTGTTATTATTCTGTACATATTATTGATGCTTAGAATCTTATATGACGCAGAAAAGAGTAGAGGCAGTTTTACACGTATATATGGATATTGCGTTGCATCCTGCATTCTCATACACCTATTTATTAATATTGGTATGACTATGGGGATTATGCCTGTTATTGGTATTCCACTACCTCTAATTAGTTACGGAGGTTCTTCTATTGTCAGTTTCACTGTTCTTATCTTTATATTTATAGCTTTAGATCATCAGGAGAAGAAGTATTTTAATTGATATTTCTTTATACTTTTCTCTTGATAGAAAAGTATAAAAAGATCAAGACGCTGGGTGAAGATTGGCCGATGAAAAATTTTACGCTTCTTTTGCTAAAATTTCCAACTTGCTGACTTTGTCAGCTTCAAACAGGGGAAATTTTTACGCAAAATCTGCTATTTTTCATCTAATCTTCAATGCGTCTCGCTTCGCTATTCATATGATATGATATTTATCAGTCGCTTCTCCCAAATAATATAGTTTTCAAGGAGTCAGTCTCTTCGCTTTTATGTCACAGATATAAGTTTGAGTCTGTTACTTATCATCATAATGTCCCAGTGCTGTCAAAACTTCAACTACAATTTTATCATCATTATCGAATATGTTATTCGATTTTTCTTATCAATTTCTCTTGACCAAATTTCTATATCTTTATACTTTAATTTCTCTGGTCTTCCAAGAGCTATTCTTGAATGTATTTTAAGTTCGTTAATAATTTAAACTCTTCTTGCATTTTATATACTTTACCATCTCGTGTGTCTTGTATTGCTTGCTTTAAGTCCTCTTGTACTTTTGGATTAGAATAATAAAATTCAATTTCTGAAGTAGG
>JARIAS010000033.1 GCA_029257745.1 Candidatus Cryptobacteroides sp.
AAAATTTATTGTCGTTATCCTTGAAAAAGCCGTCACCTCTTACAGATTTAAATATATCATATAAATTTGAAGATACTGGTCCATCATTCATCGCAATATAAATATCTCCTATAATTGTTCTACAAAATTTATTATATATTTGCATTAAATATAAACCATTTAATGATATTTTTCTATGAAAAAAGTATTAACAATAATCTTATTGATTTTTATAAGTATTATTAACACATATGCACAAAAAGGAGATAGTGTAAGCCCTACTGTTGCGACAGATCCATTTCTAAGAACACGAGTAGATAGCTTAAGGATGCTTTTTCGTAAAGATAATATTCTCCAAGAAAAGATAAAATCCTTAAAGAAATTACGAGTATTGGATCTAAGTAATCCCCAGAAAGGTTTATATGTTAAATATCTATATAAGAATCCAGAAGATTTATATGGAATTACAGAAGATATAAATGAGACTATTGCGGAGCAATCAGCTAAAACAGAAGATATGAATAGAGGCATGTTCCGCATTTTGATAACAAAAAAACCTGGACAAAACAATTTCAATATCACCGTGCATTTTGTAGCGTACAATTTAGCTAAAAATAGTAGAGACTCTTCGATTTCAAACATAAAAATACGAGCTTCATCCATAAAATGGAGATCTGAGTTCCTATTAAATATGTTTGAAGATAATCCTATTTATAACTACTTATTTTATATTGAGGATGCTAACATTCGCAAATGCACTATTTACACTTTATTTGATATACCTACCCCTTATATAAGTACAAACGCCACAATTAAAGGGAGAAAAAAACTTTTCTTAGAAGGATTAGGAAAATATGAAATGTTTCAAGATGCTGTTAGAGAGTTACTTCAAAAGTATAATAGTTATATATCTGCAGGTGAATATGCATCATTTTATATATACAAAGGTGCTGCCATAAATCTATGTGAAAGCAAAGATGTAAAGGATCTATTAGAAATGTTAGATGCAATTGATGTATTGGTTAAACTTAATAATTATACCTCTCCTGATTATACTTTATAGATATTTGTTTGCATAAATTAAGCTGAATTATGAGTAAAACATATAATAGTATACTTATGGCAGATTATTTATTGTCTGTAGCATTAAGTAAGAATAAGATCTTAAATGTAACTAAAGTACAGAAATTGTTATATATTGCCTATGGATATTTCCTTTCTAAAAAAGATAGGTCAATAATAGATGAGAGCCCGAGAGCGTGGCCTTATGGTCCTGTGTTCCCACGTACGCAGAAGAAAGTAGACTATTCAAATATAAAACAATTAAACGATTCTTCTTTTGAAGAAATACAGAAAGATGAAGAAGTAGTTTCATTTATTAATGACTTAATAGATAGATATTCCGTGTTTACTGCATATGATCTATCTAAATGGTCTCATTCAGAAGGAGGACCTTGGGATTTAACCGTTAAAATGCCTAATTTTAAATGGAATAATCCAATATCTGATGAGCTAATAAAAGAATATTTTTCAAAAATAACTTTATAATGGAAGAAAAGTCTTTAGTAGATATTTTAACAGAACAACAAGATAAAAATACTGATATAAATCTTGGTTATAATCCTGATTCCGTTGTCGATTATAAAAAGCAACAAGAAATAAGTGAAGTTGTAAGATATAGACAAGACACAGAAAATCGTAACAAATTAACCTGTTGGGTTAAATGGGTCGTATCTGTATATCTAAGTATAGTATTTATTATCTTATGCATTAATAGTCATTTAATATTTTTATCTGATAGTATTATATGCACTCTATTAGGTACCACTACATTAAATGTATTAGGATTAATGTATATTGTACTAAAAGGATATTTTAATAAATAATCTATGCTATAAATTAATTTTTAGTAATGTCTGTTGTAACTAATAACAAATTAATCCTTTAATGATTTTGCTAAAAGACTTTGCTCTTTTAAATATTCAATATAAGATTCATCAGTACCTGTTTCAATAACAAGATTTTCCATAGATATAGGTCTATTCTTTGCTGTATTTTTCCACGCATAATCATGAGATTTCTCTCTGATTTCTTCCCATGACAAGACTCCAAATTCTTTTATTGAATTATCTAAATAGCTAATATCTGTTTTAGATAATTTTCTCATATTGGGTTCAACTCGTGCTTCTATTATATCCCAATTAAGCACTGCAAATAAAGACGAAAATTTATCATCGTTATCCTTGAAAAAGCCGTCACCTCTTACAGATTTAAATATATCATATAAATTTGAAGGTACTGGGCCATCATTCATCGCAATATAAATATCTCCTGTAATTGTTCTACCATAATCTGAAAGATGATTCCTATCCGCAAAATATAATATTTTAAAGATTTTATGAAAATAGTTTCTTTCCATCTGTTTAGATATATAAAGAACAGCATTAACTGTTTTATCTAAATTAAAATCTTCAAATTGATAGCTTTTCATTTTTTCTTATTCCATTTGTTATACAAATATAAAATTATTTTTTATTAAAACACTGCATTTTTGCATTGTATATAAAGCAAATAAATAGGTAGATTTTATATATAATGAATTTCTATAATATTCATTTATAATGCAACAATTTATAAACTAATCATAGCTTAATAAAAACAGAGAATTTACAGGATAGCTATACCCAACTGCATTAACTACATTCCATATAATCAATAAATTAGCATATTTTTAAGGGTCAAAAAACTACACTAAACTACAAAAGTCACAATGTAGTTTTCAAAAAAACACAAATCCCATTTATATAAGTTATTAATAATCAGAGATATAGCTTTATGATTAAATATAGTTGGTCAATAGGGCTTAATTTTATTCCATTTTTCACAAAACAATAATTCCCTAACTCTTTGTGAATTAAGGAATTATCAACACTAAGCGGAGAGGACGAGATTCGAACTCGTGGTACGCGGTTAAGCGTACGGCGGTTTAGCAAACCGCTGGTTTCAGCCACTCACCCACCTCTCCAAATGCACATAAATGCACACTCTCTATTGAGAACACAAAGATATATAAAATTTCTTAGTTTACAACACTTCTATATAAATTTTAACTAAAATTAATAAATCCATACTACATATCAGTGCTAGAACTACGACATATAATCAAACTAATTTTCTCTATATAAGACATTGCCTAAACTAAAGCTTCAAATAGAAGCTACAAGCAAATTCTATTTCACCCTTATAAGCCTACCTATCTTTAATGGAGTTTTAGGACTTAAACCCTTATTTAATTTACATATAGATCCTACACTAGTAGAGTACTTTTTTGCTATCCAATATAAACTATCACCAGAACGCACCTTATGATACTTAGCCTTTGCAGCTTCCACAGCAGCAAGACTATCACGAATTTCCTGCTGTCTTACCTTATAGTATAAAAGACTATCACCTCTATGTATACCCAATTCAGCCTCATATGTATCAGGAATATAACGACTGTAAGCATTGAGATACTTCTTTTTTAAGATAAAAAGAGAGCTTCTTAGTCGCCCTTTCTCAAAATCTATGAGCCATTGAGGATCAAAAGCATAGCCTCTATACCTTGTTTCAAAATGTAGATGAGGTCCAGTAGAACGACCAGTAGAGCCACCTAAGCCCACACACTGCCCAGACTCAAGCCAATCACCCACATTTACCAGTCGCTTTGATAAATGTGCATAAAAAGTCTCAAGACCATTCAAATGCCTTATTATCACTATATTGCCATAGCCCTTCATATATTTTGACAACCTCACCTTTCCTGCAAAAGCGGCATATACCTTTGTTCCCCTTGCTAAAGGTATATCAACCCCCGTATGCCTATGACCATGCCTAAATCCATAGGGTGAATAAACCTTATTAACATGTGGGCATGTAAAATCTTCTTCATTATCAACTATCCATAGTTTCACCTTGTCAGGTAAAGGAATTGAGTCATTCTTATAAGAACTTGCCCACTCACTCTGCCAATACTCATCAAATATAGAACGAACAAGACTATCATTCATATCCCTAAAATAATTCCAGGTATTATTAGCATATACGATTATCTTAACACCAGGACTTTGAGTTGATATTGTATCAATAGCTTCCACTCCTAAAAAGGCTGAACGAGGCATAAATTTGCCTTTCAACTGTCCATGTGGACTAGTTGAAAGGCTATCACTTTGTTCTTTTGCATTTAAGTTTAAAGCTCCTATCAATATTAGTAATAAAGAATATATAAGCTTAGATGCCATAAAATCTACATACTTGCATTAAACTGAGAGAATAATATCTCTTTAGTCTCATTTATCTTATTTTCCAATAAGTCCTTAGAACTTGCTTCACAGATAAATCTAAGATATGGCTCAGTATTAGAAGGACGAATATTAAACCACCACTGTTCAAATTCCACTCTATATCCATCAAAATCCATAATACTTGTAGGCTCTTCTTTTGATAAGAAATGAGCTTTTATAGCCTCCATAGCACCTTGCTTATCCTCTACCCTAAAGTTTATCTCTCCAGAATTTTGATATTTTTCAATCTCAGACATAGCTTGGCTAAGACTTATTCCCTGAGCCTTTAGATTAGACACAACTCTTAAGACAAGTATAGATGCAAGTAAACCACTATCAGAATAGAAAAAGTCTCTGAAATAATAATGACCTGCAAGCTCTCCTCCCCACACTCCGTCTATCTCTCTTAATTTTATTGCAGCATTCGCACGACCAACTTTCCAAGTCTCCACCTTGCAATTCATCTTACTTAGATACTCAGGAACTGCCTTTGAACTACGGATATCCTGCAATACTAGTCCACTTAAATGCCTTTCATCAACAAAATAATGAGCCAACAATGCTATTATCAAATCAGGTGATATAAAACGAGAGTTTTCATCAACAAACATAACCCTATCAGCATCACCGTCATAAATAACACCTATATCAGATTTATTCTTTTGCACTAATTCTTTAAGTGCCTGTACATTCTTCTGTACCAAAGGATTAGGCTCATGATTAGGGAAAGAACCATCCATTGTATCATAAATATAATGAGGCTTATCGCCAAAAAGTTGTCTAGCAAATAAAGAAGCCATACCATTTGACAGGTCAAAAGATATGTTAAGATTGCTATAATCTCCTTTATACTTTAACAAAAAATCTACATACTCCTGCTTTATTTCTTTCTGATATACTTCTCCCTTCTTATCAGACTTAGGCATAGGCTCATTAGTGTCTATCCAATCTTTGATTTGAGATAATCCATTATCATAGCCTACTGGAAGAGCATTCTCACGAGATACCTTCATACCATTATATTGCTTAGAATTGTGAGAAGCCGTTATCTGAACAGAAGCCTTAAAGCCATATGTTGCAGTTGCAAAATATACCATAGGCGTTGTACTAAGTCCCAAGTCATACACATCTGCTCCTGCATCTGTCAGACCTTCAATAAGATAGTCATGTATCTCATCTGAAGATAATCTACAATCTCTACCTACAAGTACTTTGTCGGTATTTAATAATCGAGGTATAAAATAGCCTACCTTGTACGCTATTTCCTTATCAAAGTCTTCATTATAGATACCTCTGATGTCATAAGCGTGAAAAGCTCCCATATCTATTATTATTTAAGTTTTGTTTTATATCGTGCAGAAACACGACCATTTGCAATATTATTCAATTTTTTTGAAATCATTTTCTTACGTATAGAAGCGACTCTATCCACAAATAAGTCTCCATCTAAATGAGACATCTCGTGCTGTACCATGCGACAGGCAAAACCTGAAAACTCTTCTTCAACCTGTTCAAAATCACCATTTATATACGAGACTTTTATGCTTTCAGGCCTAGTGACATCTGCATAAATACCAGGAACACTAAGACAGCCCTCACTATATTCACAAGTCTGCTCACTTTCAGACAATACAACAGGGTTAATCATTACCCTATGAAAATCTTTAAGTTCTGGAAAAGAATCAGACAAATCCTTACCATCTACAACTAAAAGTCTTTTACTAACACCAACTTGTGGTGCAGCCAAGCCTACACCATCAGCTGAGTGCATGGTTTCTATCATATCTGCAATCAATTGCTTTAATTGCTCAGGATTTTCATTTATATCAACATCTTCAGCAACCTTTCTTAATACCTCTGAGCCATATACATATATTGGTAATACCATATCATTTCCTTTTTTTTGTTCTTATCCTAGAATTTTTCACAGAATAAGGAATATCTTTTACAGCATAGTTATCTAAAACGCTACTTGAACTTGAATAATTTATTCTATCCAAATAGGACTGCAAAATAATTGCAGCACTCACCTTATCAACCAAAGACTTATCCCTCCTGTCAGCTAATTTAGCACCACCATCTAATATAGCTCTTTGTGCCAAAACCGACGTAAAACGCTCGTCCTCAATATGAATATCCACATCTGGAAAATTCTTACGCAGTAAATCAATGAAAGATTTAACATCCTTTGTTGCAGAGGCTTCCTCATTGTTTAAATTCATAGGTAAGCCAACAACAAAGCCCACTATTCTCTCTTTGAGAGCATAATTTTTAATATAATCTATTATCTTTGTAGAATGCACGGTGTCAAGAGCAGTAGCAAACATTTTAAGTGGATCACTTACTGCTATCCCTGTTCTTGCTTTACCGTAATCTATTCCTATCAATCTGTCCATAACAAGGACAAAGTTACTAAAAAAGATACGAAAAATGGCAAGTATACATAAGGATAACAATAGACAATATAGAGTTTCTGTAATAGAAGACCAATCGCATAAACATCTTTGGGTATTTAGGATTAGTAAATACAGTTTGATAACAAGAAGCATTGCCACTTTGATTGTTATTGTATTTACTATCTTTTCCATTATAGCTTTCACGCCCATAAGAGCATTAATACCTGGCTACCCTGATAAAAAAAGTAGAATGACAGCTATTCAGAATCAAATACTTATAGATTCCTTAGAGAACGAGATTAATAAATGGTCCTATTATGCAGATAATTTCAAAAGGGTCTTGAACGGGGAAGCAAGTCTGCAACTAGATAGCATACTATTAAATACAAGTTCTTCAACTATAAGTAAAGAAGATTTAGAAAAATACACAAAACAGGACTCCATGCTTATCAAGCAAGTAGACGAAGAAGAAAAGTTTGCTATATCAAAAAATAAAAATAGAAACCTTTCAATAGAGGGTAAACACTTCTTTCGCCCTATACAGGGTTTAATAACAAAAGAATACATAGAAAAAGTTCATCCTTATATAGAAATAACTGCTCCTACAAATTCTATGGTTATGTCCTGCCTTGATGGCACTATTATAAACACATCATGGTCCCAAGAATCAGGATACAGCATCATAATACAACACTCTGATAATATTATAAGCATCTATCGTAATTTAGATAAAATCTTAAAAAATATAGGAGATAAGGTTGATGCGGGTAGCAGCATAGCTTTTATTGGTACCAATACAGATAAAGGAATACTTAATTTTGAACTTTGGTATAAGGGAAAATCCATAAATCCTGCAAAATTTATTTAATTTAATAAGATGAGATCTATTGCAATATTAGGCTCTACTGGCTCTATCGGGAGACAATGCTTAGAGGTAGTAAGATTACATAAGGAACTATTTAGCATAGAACTGCTTGTAGCAAACAACAATTACCAACTGCTTGCACAGCAGGCAATAGAATTTGATGCAAACGCAGTAGTTATCGCAAATGAAGAGCATTACGAAAAGTTAAAACAATTATTAGAAAACACTAATACCAAGGTATTCACGTCAAAATCATCTATATGCAGTCTTGTAGAATCTGACAATATAGATATAGTAGTAAGTGCAATGGTGGGATTTAGCGGTTTTGAACCTACAATCTCAGCCATAAAAGCCCATAAGTTGATAGCTCTAGCAAATAAAGAGACCTTAGTTGCAGGTGGAGAACTAATAATAAATTTGGCGAAAGAATATTCTGCAAACATAATTCCTGTTGACTCTGAACATTCTGCTATATTTCAATGTCTGCTTGGAGCAGCAAACAATAAAATAGAAAAGATACACCTGACAGCCTCAGGGGGACCATTCAGAAATCTAACTAAAGAGGATATTGAGAAAAAAACAGCAGCAGAAGCACTGAAACACCCTAATTGGAATATGGGCAAAAAAATAAGCATAGACTCTGCCACTATGATGAACAAAGGCTTAGAGCTTATTGAAGCTAAATGGCTATTTGATGTTGAGGCAAAGGATATTGAAATTATTGTTCATCCTCAAAGCATTATACATTCAATGGTTGAGTTTGAAGATGCTGCTGTTCTGGCTCAAATGGGAAGTCCGGACATGAGAGGAGCAATACAATTTGCCCTATGCTTTCCTCAACGTCTGCATTCTGATGTTAAGAAACTGAATTTCACTGAACTAAATAAGCTTGAGTTTTTCAAAGCTGATACGGATAGATTCCCATGCCTTGCTTTAGCATATTCTGCAATTGAAACAGGCGGCAATATCCCATGTATAATGAACGCTGCCAATGAAGTAGCTGTATATGCCTACTTAGACGGAAAAATAGGCTTCTATGACATTAACAAAGTCATAGAAGATGTTATGAACAAAAGTGATTTTATTAGTGAACTTACTATTGACAATATATTAGATAGTAATAACACAGCCATAATAAGGGCAAAAGAAATAATTAAAAAATTTAGTAAATAAAATGAATATAGTTATAATCAAGATATTACAACTGATATTAGCTCTGGCTATACTTATAAGTATACATGAATTAGGACATTTTCTTTTTGCTAAACTATTTAAAATCAGGGTAGAGAAATTCTTTTTATTCTTTGATGCCGGAGGTTTCAAACTTTTGAGTAGTAAGCAAGGATGGTTTTCCAAACTTTTTCCTAAACTTAAACAGCTTGACACTGAATATGGTATAGGTTGGTTACCCTTTGGGGGTTATTGCAAAATAAGCGGAATGATAGATGAATCGCTTGATAGTAAATCACTTAAAGAAGAAGCTAAAGAATGGGAATTTAGGAGCAAACCTGTTTGGCAAAGGTTTTGGGTAATGTTTGGTGGAGTATTCTTCAATTTTATCCTAGCTATTACTATTTACTCTTTCATTCTTGCTGTGTGGGGAGATAACTATATTAGTATTAAAAACAATGATATATATTATAGCAAATTAGCTCAGGAAATTGGCTTCCATAATGGAGATAAAATCATTCGTTATGATAATAGTACGCCTGATGATCTAATGAGTCTACAAACTGATTTGCTTAGGAATAAGGTAAAAAACGTTACTGTATTAAGGGGGAAAGATACCGTAAATATTACTATTAACGATACACAAACAGAGCAAATACTCAATGATGCCGGAATGTTTCAACTTGCAGTACCTGCCATTATTGATAGCATTCCTGAGAACTCACCTAACTATGGTAAAGATTTAAGAAAAAATGACAAAGTGATTGAGCTTGATAATCAAAATGTCTACTTACTAAACGATTTCAGGCGAATACTTGACAAAAAGCCTAATGCGACACTTGAAGCAAAAGTACTTAGAGGCAGTGATACTGTTAATGTAAAAATAAGAACAGATAATAACGCAAAGGCAGTCATATACTCAAAACAGCCGAACATTGAAAGAAAAAAATACTCAATTATAGAAGCTATTCCTGCCGGTATAAATAAAACAATACTAACTATTAAGGGCTATATTGATGACTTAAAGCTTGTTGCTCAACCTAGTACAGGTGCTTACAAATCCGTAGGCAGTTTTATTTCCATAGGCAAAATCTTCCCTTCATATTGGAATCTATATAGCTTTTTACAAATTTTAGCTATACTGTCCATAATGCTAGGAGTAATGAATCTACTACCTATACCTGGACTAGATGGAGGCCATATAGTATTCTTAATATATGAAATGATTAGCGGTAGAAAAGCTAGTGAGAATTTTATGACTAAGGCTCAAATCATAGGCATGATAATACTCTTTATGCTAGCCTTATATGCCTGCGGTAATGATATTGTTAAATTATTTTAATAAAAGATATATGAAAAGATATTTTAAACTTATTACAATAATCCTTTGCACATCTATACTTGCTTCTTGTCAGTTTTTTAATAGAAAAGGAGCATCACTGCTTCCCAATGTTAGTGGAAAAGCTGGAGAAATATTAGTTGTATTAGATAAGAATAGTTGGGAAAACTCTATGGGTGTAGATATTAGAGCCACTTTAGCTAGTAATTGTACATATTTAGCTCAAAAAGAAGCACTATACTCACTCATAAATATCAGTCCAAGAGCTTTCTCGGACATGTTCAATATACATAGGAACATACTATTGTTTAACATAGGAAATGATATTATTAACAATAATATTGTATATCAAAATAATATATGGTCTAAACCTCAATGTGTAATACAAATTAATGCACAGAGTCATGAAATAGCTGACAGCCTGTTTAAAGAGAATAAAGAACGCATCATCGCCACTTTTGAACAAGCTGAAAGAAACAGAGTTATAGAAAACTCTAAATTATATGAACAGAGAGAAATCAGCAAACTAATCTCTGACTTGATAGACTATGATGTTCATATACCTATTGGGTATAGATTAATGAAAAAGACATCTGACTTCATATGGATACAAGACGAAAAGCAGTACTCCATTCAAGGAATATTTGCATATAAATATCCTGTTGAAAACAATAAAGATAACTTTAGTATGACAAACATCATATCCAAACGTAATGATTTCCTAGAGAAGAATGTCCCAGGCACTAGACCTGACAGTTGGATGACAACCTCATTTTATATAGAGCCCAATACAAGTTACCTAAAATACCAAGGTAAAGAATTTGCTCAAACAAGAGGTTTTTGGGATTTGCACAATGACTACATGGGAGGGCCATTTGTATCTCACAGCTTTTATAGCCCAGATGGCAAGTATATAGTTGTTTTAGAAGCGTTTATCTATGCACCAAAATTAAGTAAAAGACAATTGTTAAGGCAAACAGAATCTATTTTATATTCAGTAGAAGATAAGAAAACAGAAAATAAGTAATATTTTTTCAAGAAAACACTTGCATATAAGAAAAATAATTATCATCTTTGCAATCCATTCAAGAGGAACTTGAAATGATGGTGGGTTCGTATAACGGTTAGTACTCAAGATTTTCATTCTTGCAATAGGAGTTCGATTCTCCTACCCACTACTAAATATTAAAAAGTATAAATCATGGCAAATAACGCATCTGCAGAGAAAGCCATTCGCCAAAACGAAAGGCACAGATTGCATAATAGATACTATGCAAGAACAACAAGAAACGCAATTCGTGCGATAAGAAACACAAGTGATAAACAAGAGGCTGAAAAAAATGCACCTAAAGTTTATTCAATGATAGATAAATTAGCAAAGATTGGTGTTATACATAAAAAGAAAGCAGCTAACTTAAAAAGTAGTATTGCAATTCACATCAACAAATTATCTTAAGAAAGTCAAAAGAACTTATTGAATTTCAATAAGTTCTTTTCTTTTTATCTTATATCCTAATTAGTTATTAAAATAAACTTAAACAAATTCTATATCTAGAATAATTCATAGCTAAACTAACTAAATACATTCCACAACATAGATTCATTGCTTTCAATAAACAGAAGCAGCAAGATATCTACCTCACTACATAGCAAAACTAACTAAAGACATTCATAACATAGATTCATTGCTTTCAATAAACAGAAGCTGCAAAATATCTACCCCACTACATAGCTAAACTAAGCAAACACGTTCCACAACATAGATTAATTGCTTTCAATAAACATAAGCAGCAAAATATCTACCCCACTACATAGCTAAACTAAGCGAATTCCAAGTCTAAAATATCCCTGTAAACTTTTATAAATAAAGCAGAGCCTATCATAAAGTATAAAATATACTTTATGATAGACTTATATAATGCTTATGGTATATGACTATGATTTGTTAAGATTTTTCTTAAACACAAACTGACTCAATACAACTCCAACACAAGCAACCAAGATACCTAACCATTGCAACTCATTTAAACTGTCTTTAGAGCTATCCTCTAAACCGAATAGCCATATCTTAATATCCTGCATTAAAGGACTATCCAACTTAGCGATTAACCAAGCATTTACAGCAGTAAAAATAGGTATAGTCGCTAAAAAGATACTAGATTTTGCAACTCCTAATGTTTTAATTGTATTTACCCAAAGAGAAAAGGCTATACTAGAACAAAAGACTGCTAAGAATATAATAGGCTTGAAGACATCCCAAGACAGATATAAGTCTGCATTAAAATCCTTTAATCCTGCAAAATGGAATAAAGGATAAAGCATAACAGAACCTATTAAAAATTGATACATTACTATAACCTCTGGCCTATACCCACCTGCAAGGGATTTTGTACAAGAAGCATGACCCACCTCTGATAAAATTGCAACAAGAAGTAAAATTAAGCCCCATATAAATGTATCGCTAATTTTCCCTCTACCAAAAGTAACCATCACAATACCTGTAAGACAGATAATAATGCCTATTATATTTATCCAATTAATACGTTCCTTAAATATCAATACACCGGAGGCAACTGAAAATATAGGAGCTGTCGCTATAATTAAAGCACTAAATGTTGGAGAATCTGTAAGCCTAAGCCCATGTGTTTCGCATATAAAATATATAAAAGGCTCGCACAAAGCCATTAAAAGAAACTTCAAATAGTCTCTCTTCTGTATTTTTATAGAATAGTCCCTTAACAAACAATAGGCTAACAATAAAACTCCTGCTAATGACATTCTTATAAATACCAAGTACTCTACAGGTATTCCTAAACTAAGGACCTGATGGCTCCAAAGGTATGACATACTCCATAATAAAATAGCCAAAAGAGAAATTAAGTAAACGCCAATACCCTTAAACTGAATATACTTCATATTTATATTTTTTAATCAAAGACTTATTAATGCTTTATAATATTTATAAGTTCAAGCAATTTTCTACAAAAATAAAACTTTTTCCCTATTTTTAATATAAAATTCCAATATTTAGTTATTATTTATTAATTCTAAATTAATTCTCTTTCTATCAATATCCACAGACAAGACCCTTACCCTAATTGCTTGATTTAAGCTTAAGAAAGAAGTTAGCTGTTCCGGGGAAATCTTTCTACCTAACTTAGATATATGAATCAAAGCATTATGATGTACACCTATATCAACAAATACCCCAAAGGCAGTGATATTGGTAACTTTTGCAGGCAATTCCATACCTATGACTAAGTCTTCAATGTCATGTACATCATCATTAAATGCAAAATCCTCAGCCTTGGCTCTTGGATCCCTACTTGGTTTTAATAACTCTTTAATAATATCATTAATAGTAGGAAGACCAAACTGCTCATCAACATAATCATTGGCATCTACACTAGAAAGTAAACTCTCATTTCTAATCAAATCAGATGGCTGCACACCTAATCTTTTTGCCATATTATACACTATATGATATGTTTCAGGGTGTACGGCAGTATTATCTAAAACTTCCCTGCCATCTCTAATCCTAAGAAAGGCAGCACATTGCTCAAAAGCCTTTGCACCTAATCTTGGCACTAATTTTAACTGTTCCCTTGTTGTAAAAGAGCCTATTTTTGAACGCAAGTCTACTATATTTTGGGCTACAGACTCACCTATACCTGAGACATAACGCAAAAGATATTTACTAGCTGTATTTAAATCAATACCTACCGTATCAACACAAAACTCTACAACAGAATCCAGCTTTTCGGCCAACAACTTCTGATCAACATCATATTGATACTGACCTACCCCCAAAGATTTCGGATCTATCTTTAACAATTCAGACAGAGGGTCCATCAATCTTCTAGCAATTGATACTGCACCCCTCACTGTTACGTCCTCATCAGGAAACTCTTCCCTTGCCACCTGAGATGCAGAATATATAGATGCTCCATCTTCGCTCACTACAAAGATTTTTATATCCTGTGCCATGTCAATTTTCTTAACAAAGCTCTCTGTTTCCCTACTAGCTGTGCCATTACCAATTGCAATAGCTGATATTTTGTTTCTATCTATTATTGCATTCAATTTTTCAATAGCCTCTATCTTATTATTCTGAGGAGGATGAGGATATATAATACAATGCTCTAACAAATCGCCCTTTTCATCTATACAGGCTATTTTACAACCATTTCTAAAGCCTGGATCAATTGCCATTATCCTAGATGCAGGCAGTGGAGACGCCAATAGTAATTGCCTTAGATTTTCCCCAAAAATATTTATAGAACTCTTATCTGCTCTTTGCTTAAACTCCTTCAAGACTTCATTGCTAATAGCAGGACTCAATAATCTTACAAAAGCATCTTCAAGTGCTAGTCTAAAATCCTTTATTGCAGTTTTATTAGGCCTAACACCTTGATTAGAAAGAAGATAAAGCATAGAAGATACTGCTTTTTCCTTATCTGCATCAATCTTGACAGAAACAAAGCCTTCGTTTTCAGCCCTTAATACGGCTAAAAGCCTATGTGCAGGCATGCGTTCTAGAGATTCCTTTGTATTAAAATAAGCCTTATATTTTTTAGCATTCTCATCATTTGCAGCCTTACGAGTAGGCTCTATAAGAATATATCTTTTACGGAACAAATCCCTTAAATAATCCCTAAGCACAGACTGCTCTGATATTTTTTCTGCAAGAATATCTCTAACTCCACTTATTACATCTTCAAGAGTAGGTAAATCATCTGATATATAAGCTCTTGCCTGCTTATAAAACTCTAAGGCTTCTGACTGCCATATTTTAGTAGCTAAAGGCTCCAAGCCCCTTTGAATTGCGATAGCTGCCCTTGTTCTCTTTTTAGGCTTAAAAGGCAAATATAAATCCTCTAATTCACTTAATTCTAAGGTATTATCTATCTTATCAGATAAGTCCTTACTAAGCTTATCTTGCTCTTCTATAACAGATTTTATATATTCTTTTCTCTTATGAAAAGCTTTAAAGTGCTCTATCCAATGTTTCAACTCTGCCAAAGAAGCATCATCCAAACTACCTGTAAGCTCCTTTCTATATCTAGAGATAAAAGGTATACTATTGCCCTCATCTAATAAACTTATAACATTTTCTATCTGCCAAGTTTTTATAGAAAGTAATTCTGATAAATATTCTATATATCTTTGTTCCATTAATCTTGAGATATAACTTTTAATTCATTCCTGTAAGCCGAGAAAATCTTAGATTTTGACACAAAACCTACATATGTTCTGTCACGTCTAACAACAGGAAGGTTCCACGCCTGAGTCTGTTCAAATTTCTTCATTACCAACTCCATTCTCTCATCCTCATAGACATATGTAGAAGAAGTTTTCATATAATTATACACATGCTTTGTATTATACAAATCGACACTAAACATATCATTTCGCACATCTTCCAAAGAGATATAACCATGAAAATAAGAATGTTTATCAATAACGGGGAAAATATTTCTATGAGATTTAGATATAATATTAACTAGATGCCCAAGACTATCTTCAATATCAATTGTATAAAAATCTTTCTCCACCAAGTCTGAAGTTTTTAATAATGTCAATACAGCCTTATCGCTATTATGAGTGATTAGTTCTCCCGTATTTGCTATCCTCTTAGTATAAATAGAACAGTTCTCCCATATTCTAACAGTACCAAAAGATATTGCAGAAGTCATAATAAGAGGAACAAAAAGAGAATAGCCTCCACTAATCTCTGCAATTAAGAATATTGCTGTCATAGGTGCCTGCATTACTCCTGCCATAAGACCTGCCATACTCACCAATACAAAATTCTGTTCAGGCAATGCCATACCTGTACTTTGTAATATCATATTAGCAGTACGAGCAAATATAAAGCCCAATATTGCTCCCATAAATAAGGTTGGACCAAATGTTCCACCAACTCCACCTCCAGCATTGGTAAAAGTCATTGAAAAGACCTTTAATATAAGTATCAATAAGAAAAACACAGGCACTAACCAAGGATAATGTAACATAGAAGCCAATATTGTCTGACCATCAAAATTAATATTACCTGCATTTAATAATGGGGATAATGAAGTATAACCTTCTCCATATAATGGTGGAAATAAGAATATCAATATACCTAAAGACAATGAGCAGAATATCCACTTTAAAAATGGATTTCTAATCTTACCCAATCTATCCTCTAACCATAAACTTGTTCTAATAAAATATAAAGACACTAATCCAGATAAAACTCCCAATAAGATATAAAAAGGTATATTAGACAATGAAAAAGGTGCTAGAGTACATTCAAATGGAAGAGAATTGCCTAAAAAGACATATGACACCACTGTTGCAGAGACCGTTGATAACAATAGTGGCATAATAGATGTCATGGATATATTAAAAAACAATATCTCCAAAGTAAACAATATACCTGCCAAAGGTGCTTTAAAAATACCTGCAATTGCACCAGCAGCACCACAGCCAAGAAGTATTGTAATATTCCTATAAGACATTCCTGTCCACCTTGCGATATTTGAGCCTAAGGCTGCTCCTGTGTAGACTATTGGAGCTTCACCTCCGACAGAGCCTCCCAATCCGATAGTAAGAGAAGATGTCAATATAGAAGACCATGTATTGTGAGCCTTTATTTTAGACTCATTCTTTGATAAAGATAAGAGTACTTTTGTAACTCCATGTCCTATATTATCTTTAACAATATATTTTACAATTAAGAGAGATAATAGCATACCTATTCCAGGATATACTAACATCAAAAGATAATCAGATGCAACGTTGAACCAAGAAGTCATTATATGCCTAATTCCATGCACCAACTCTTGAAGTACTACCGCACCCAAGCCACTCACTATACCCACTATAAGGGACAAAATAAGTAACTTGTTTCTATCTGATAACTCTTTAAAAGGTCTAGATATTAATTCAAATATTTTTCGTGTAGAAGACATAGTACAAAGATAATAATTTCCTCATACATTGAATATCTATATAAAGGCTTTAATATTTATTCTTCCACATTTTCTAAAATTCGACTATAAGTTGCTGTTTTTAATCTAAGCTTTACACTAGAAATACTTTCCACTAAGAAAAAACCAACTGCACCCTTGACATTAGACATTGTCACAGGACTATCAGATAAAAACAAGCCAGTGCCTGAAAGCACAGCATTTACCCAACGCCAATAATCATATGCTTCTCTACTTATATTTGCCAAGCGATATTCAAAATAAGTATCAATATATACATTGTTTATTCTATCGTCATTATACATATAATAATATAGCGAACCCACTGATTTAGACGCATCATACTTACCCATATTAAAAGTATAATTGTCATCTTTAAATAAATCATCAGCGAATACCTTATTAGTATTTAAGAAAGAAAGTGGCAAAGGAATTTCTCCTTTCAGTTTGCTGGGATATTTAGCAGAATTTCCATTTAATATAATATCATCTTCTACAATAATATCTTTAATATCATCCATATGTGGATTAATAGTCTCCATATGAGCCAGAGAATCATTATTAAATCTGACATACACGTCCTCATACACCTTTGGAATAAGCATACGGAAATAATTATCTTGATTTTTTATGTCGTGTAAATGATAAGAAAAAGAATATAATCTAAAATCTTTCTGGTATCCCTCTACTGATGAACGAGAAAAATCTAACAATGTTGTATCTACTGATACAGGTATAGAGGGCGGAGCAATTGCCTGAGCTGAAGCATGTTCGCCATCCAATTCAAGTTCTAATCTAATATTATCTCCCTCTTTGATATTAAATTTTATTTCATACTCTTGCCTTATTTCCCTTTTATTATCGCTACTAGTAATGACTCTCATATTACTAGAAGAAAAACTCTCTCCATTAATATAACAAGTTACTATTGCCTTAGACTTTGGACTATATATCCTATCACCCTGTGCATAAGACAAATACACCTTATGAATAGTATCAGACGTCTGAAAACAAGCATTCAATAATATACGCCTCTGCTTATCTAAATTAACATCATATTCCTTTATACAAGAACTAAATAATATAAATATAAACAATATGTATAATTTTATTTTCATAATTTTATTTGATTAAAAAGCATAGGTATAACTCAATGAAGGCATTATTGGGAAAAATGTTATCTTTTTCATCTTTATCCTAATCTTTTCTGAATAATTACCTTCAGGATAAGTAATCATTGTAGATACAGCATTAGGGTTCAATGAATTATATAAATTATACAATCCAAAACTTAATATTCCCTTCCCCTTTTTATAATAACTTGTATGCTTAATATTAACATTTAACACATGAGAAGGAGGTAGTCGATAACTATTTTTATAAGGAATATAATAATTAGATAATAGACTTACTGAATCACCATATAATCCTGCTACCATAATATCAGCAGTACTATTAAACATGGTCTGAACACCTCCACTCATAAAGGTCCAAACAGCTGACAAGTCCCAGTTTTTATTAAAACTATGATTTAATGATAAGGCTAGATTATGTCTTCTGTCATAACGGGAAGGGAACCACCTACCCAAATTCACAGTCTTATCTTCATATATTCTTTCTGTCTTAGATAAGCTATAACTTAACCAAACACTTGTCTTCTTCATATTCTTTTGAATAAAGAACTCTATGCCATAAGCCCTAGCTCTCCCTAAAGCAATTGCCTCCTGCCAGTTTACAGTTGATTGATCATAAAAATAAGAATCTTTATAATCCAATACGTTATAAATATTCCTATAATACATTTCCATAGAAAAAATCCAAGTTGGAAGTCCTGCATAAGTAGAACCAAAAGTGTATATATCAGAATACATAGGCTTAATCTTATCAGTTATAGGAACCCATACATCTGTTGGCAAACTAACAAAAGCACTAGACAATAATCTGGAATATTGAGACATTCTAGAGTAAGCAAGATGAAGAGATAGCCCTTTATCCAAATTAGCATCTAATGCCAATCTTGGTTGAAAAGAAGAATAAACTACTGATTTTGAAGACATTAATGTATATCTTAATCCTGATGATAACTGTAAAAAATCCCATAGGCTACGCTTATCTTCTGCATAAACAGATAATTCAGAGCCCTTGAACAACTCTTCTGGTATAACCTTAGTCTCACCTTCACCTGAAGAACCTAAAATAACACTTGTTGAAGGTTTAAAAAAATGATAAATATATTCTGCACCAAAAAACATACTATGATTATAAGAATGATAATAATCCACAGCAAATTTTAAATTTACATCATTCATAGAGGAAGTAACTATGGATGATCTATCATTCTCATAATTAGTCTTATCAGCGATAAAACTATAATTATTAAACATATTATACTTAGTATAGGACAAGCTCAAATTAGAGAACAATCCATTACCATAGATATGATTCCAATGTAAAGACGATAATAAATTAGCGAAGTTAAGAGATTGTTTTTCCTTACTTTTATCATCAATTTTAGACATTGAATATTTCCCAGAATATAGTAAGGCGTCCTTTCCATTAAAAAAATTAAAGGATATATTATCCTTTGGTGTCATTCTATATGTAAACTTAGCATTAGCATCATACATATAATACTCTGTTTCAATGCCTGTTTTTCTTATTATTGGTGCAAATATTGCAGTATTTAAAGCTCTTAGAGATAGAGAATAAGCTAGTTTATTTTTAAAAATAGGACCTTCAAGATGTAAATGACTATTTAGTATACCCAAAGTGAAAACCCCATGAGTTGTAAACATATCTCCATCATTAGTTCTAATATCCAAAATAGATGACACTCGACCTCCATATCTTGCGGGGAAGTTACCTTTATACAAATTAACTTTTTTTATTGACTCTGGAGTAAAAGCAGACAAAAATCCAAAAAGGTGGGATATATTATACATTGGTACACCATCAAAAAGATATAGGTTCTCATCATCTCCTCCACCTCTGACAATAATCCCAGAAAAGCCCTCGATCGTATTTTGCACTCCGGGCATTAGTTGCAAAGTTTTTAATACATCAGATTCCCCCATCAACGTTGGTGTATTTTTAATAATATTAACAGGAACTGATATTTTATTTAAAGAACTCAACTTAATATCTCTTTCTACACTAGATATAACTCTTGATTCTGCAAGACTCTCATTTGTATCCAAATAAATATTTAATATAGTATCTCTTTGTATATAAATCTCTTTAGCAAAAGTCTTATATGCAAGATAAGAACATTCTATCTTATGTTTACCCTTTGGTAGAGATACTGAATAAGCCCCATTATTATTTGATATAGTTTTTCCCCCATCAGTAACAATAAGAGCTGAAATAAGTGTCTCTCCTGTATTTTTATCATACACATATCCACTCAATTTTATCTGTGCGATAAGATCAACTCCTATTAATAATAGGAGAAGCACTATAATATATCTTATTTTTATCATTCTATATTTTATTTTCTAATATTAAGATAACAGCTCTATTGGTTATATAACCTGAATTTGTGTCTCCACCATGCTGACCGTCGTATGTACAATATTTTTCTTTATTTATATACCAAATCATTGCCTTCTCAGAAACATTCCATGTATTAATGTGGAAGAAATCTTCATTTTCAGGAAATGAAGGGATAAAAAATGCTAATTCCGGCAATTGAAATTCTACTTCCTTAAGTACCGCCTCGCTACCTATATACCTAATCAATAATTGTCTAAATGTAGTCGCTTGAAGAACTTTTAAGTCTTTTATATTATTATATTCTAACTGAAAAATATTATCTTTTTCATTTTCAATAGACTTTTCTTTAAAAAAAGCCAACAACTCTGTATAATCAGAACTTGCTTGATATAATGCCTTAGCAAGCTCTTTTTTAGCTTGTTCTTTTGTTGAAACCCTATTTTTTGGGTTCTCTACCATTATTATCTGAGTCTTCTGACAAGAGATGAATAATGTCAATATCACTAAATATATAAAATACTTATATCCCATAATCTAATTATTTAAAAGATACTCTAATCCCCTACCATCATCAACTATCAATATTGGAATATCGGGAATCTCCTTATACTTATACGAAGAGACTTCTTTCCCATCTACAAAAAGCTTAGGATTATCAGATGTATAACTTACATTCTTTATATCATCTGACCATTTCACATTATATGATATTGTTTTATTTAAAAGAATATATTCTGAAAAGAATATTCTGATAGTAGGGAGTTCCTGTTCTATCCTCTCTAAGATTGATTTATCCTCAAATGAAAGTAGCAACAATTCTCTAAAAGTAGGTCCTTCTGTATAAACTTGCTTATCCTTAATTGACCAATACATTGTATACTCCAGATACTTTTCTCTATTTATAAAGCTTACAACTTTATCATTGCTTGCTATAAGTTTAGAAAGAGCCTTTGCAAACTCAATTTCAAAGGCTTCTGTCGAATCTTCTTTAGGAACATACTCATCTATCTGATAGACATATTTTGTACAAGAAAGAAGTACTATTGCCATGAAAATAAGTAGTGATAATTTTTGCATAAGTATAAATTTATAAAAACACGCAAATATATGATATTTAAAAAAAAGAGCAAATACTTTCATGTATCTGCCTCTCTTTAAAATAGTTTAATCTAATTATAGATTAGACTTTAACAACTGAATTAACATCTTAGCCTCATCTTGTCCAAAATCCCTATCCCT
>JARIAS010000054.1 GCA_029257745.1 Candidatus Cryptobacteroides sp.
ATCTCTTAGCCTTTCTTATCCATTTTTGTTCTTCCACTTTGATATATTCTTTCATTTCTTGAAAAGATAGCTCTGCATTAATATATTGCATTAATACTGTATCACCTAATTTTTTCTCAAAAGTAGGAGCCAACTCAAACTGTGAATATCTTTCCTTAAAATATCTTATCAACTGAAGACTGTGTAATAAAGAATGGTATTCATAACCGGGTAATAGCATAATCTGATATCCATTACATTCTTGATTAGAATATCTACCTGCACTTGGGGTAAAAGTACAAGGGCGTATCAATGCAGAATCAGGTGCTGGTAAAATATCTAACTTATTATGTTTGATATAAGGGGCTCCTATATATTCATAAGGTCTAGAGGTACCTATACCCGGATTGATAGTAGTACTATTCCATAAACTTCCACCACTATACATATAACAAGAAAACATGCCTGATATGTCTGAAGCAGGGGCAATAGTCCAAGGCAACAATTCCCTATTAGCATCAGAGGCTAAGGCAGATATGATATGCAAAGGATATTTTGCCGAAATCTCATTATAGTATATTGTAGCTAACTCTCCCAATGTAAGTCCATGTCTATGAGCAACTTTAGGGATATAAGCATCTGTATCACAATTAGGCATAGTCCCCTCTACTATACGACCTGCAGGATTATGGTGATCAACTATATACAAAGATGGTGCGTCTTCTATGCTAGCTAATTCATACATCAATCTAAATACATCTTTAGTATAATTAGAGCAGCGACTTCCTACATCCTGTATTTCCACCACAATGGCATTTAAGCCTAGTAACTCTCCCCTATCAAATATAATGTGATTAGTATTAGGACTTAATTCAGATGCCTTAGGGTAAAATAGCTTTACTAAATTGCCACGCTCCATAAAAAGCTCATACATATAAGCCCTTCTTACTGTATCCCAACAATTTTGTGTACAGAAACAAGCTACCTTACCCTCTAGTAAAGCTCTGTCAAGTTGATTTTCTAATGCAGTAGTTCTAAAAGAAAACATGCCTTATTGTTTTTCAATAAAGCTATTAGCAATATCTATTAACTTTTGACCTA
Source organism: Candidatus Cryptobacteroides sp. (assembly GCA_029257745.1). Lineage (GTDB taxonomy): Bacteria > Bacteroidota > Bacteroidia > Bacteroidales > UBA932 > Cryptobacteroides. The sequence goes on from JARIAS010000054.1 coordinate 1,081, forward strand.
ATGCCTCAGCCTCCTGCATTGTCTTTGCCTCTGAATAAATACGTATAATAGGTTCTGTATTAGAACTTCTTAAATGTACCCATTGTTTTTTCTCCTCAAAGATAATCTTCACACCATCAATATCTATTATTTCCTCATTAGCAAATAATTCTTTAAGGTAATCTAGAATTTTTTGAACCAAAGATTTATCTGAAAGTTGTATCTTATTTTTAGCAATATAGTATTGTGGATATGTTGCTCTTAATTCTGTGAGAGACATCTTTTTATGAGCCATATGTGATAACATTAGGGCAAGACCAACCATAGCATCTCTACCATAATGCAAAGCAGGATATATAACACCTCCATTGCCCTCACCACCAATAAGTGAGTTCACCTGCTTCATCTTTGTAGTTACATTTACTTCTCCTACTGCACTTGCATAATAAGTAGCACCATAGCTTTCTGTTAAATCTCTTAAAGCTCTAGATGAGGATAAGTTAGATACGGTAGACATACTATAAGGCTTGATATATTCCTCTATGCTAATACCTTGTGCATCGGCTTCAGCCTTAGCTCTAGAGAATAAATAGTCACTGACTGCCACTAATGTATAATCCTCGCCGAATGCAGAACCATCTTCACTCATAAAAGCAAGTCTATCCACATCTGGATCTACTGAAATACCCATATCAGCCTTATGTTCTTTAACAGCTGATGACAAATCAAGTAAATTCTCTGGTAAAGGTTCAGGATTATGTGAAAAGTCTCCTGTCACCTCACAATTCACCTCATAACACTTAACCCCTAACTGAGAGAGCATTTTTGGAATGATAATAGCTCCAACAGAATTGACTGCATCAAGTACAACTGATAAATTAGCCTTTTTAATAGCTTCAGTATCAACAGTATCTAAAGCAAGTATTGCATCAATATGAGCCTGAGTAAAATCTTGTTCTTGAATATGACCTAGATCTTGTACCTGTGCAAAATCAAAGTCTTCCTTTTCGGCAGCAGCTAAAATTGCTTTTCCCTCTATATCATTTAAGAACTCTCCCTTTTCATTTAAAAGTTTAAGAGCATTCCACTGCTTAGGATTGTGCGAAGCTGTGATAATAATACCTCCATCTGCCTTGCTAAAAGTAACAGCCATTTCTGTTGTCGGTGTGGAAGCAAGTCCTATCTTAATGACATCTACCCCACACGATACCAATGTCGCACAGACAATATCCTCTACCATTGGACCAGAGATTCTTGCATCTCTTCCTACTACTACCTTATATTTATAATCGTCTCCCTTATGCAGTCTTTCCCTCATCTTTTCAGCATAAGCATATGTAAATTTAACAATATCAATAGGGGTTAATGCTTGAGAAACCTTACCTCCAATAGTACCTCTAATACCAGAAATTGATTTTATCAGTGTCATAATATTCTTTATTATCAAATAATTGTCAAATATAGTATATTATAAAGAAAATACATCTTTCACACTTAATTTTTAACTAAAATTTATCCATATAGGATATAAATATACTCATCTTTATGTCCTTTTTAATATCATTTCATCTTTCGTTCAATAATGATGTTCTTCTATTCATAATAAGCTTAGGTGGAATGATTGTTTATGCTCTACTCATTATTGGATCATTCTTTTT
>JARIAS010000008.1 GCA_029257745.1 Candidatus Cryptobacteroides sp.
ATAAAATAAATTATATATTATGTTATTATCAATAAAAAAATATTACTAATCAGAATAAATATCCATTATATAAATTAAATATATAAAATAAATTTATGTCTAATGATAAAGTAGCTCTGACAAATAAATAAACTTTAAAGATAAATTATTCTATAAAATGAATTTATGTCTAACGATAAAGTAGTTCTGACAAATAAATAAACTTTAAAGATAAATTAACTATATAAAATAAATTAGCAACTGAAGAGACATCAGACTAAAAGATAAAGCACAGAAAATTTACTAGATAATTATTTTTTTCGTGGATGAAAGTTTAGAATATTTTCCTGCCAAGTCTTGGTATCTATATGTGTATAAATCTCCGTTGTGAGTATGCTTTCATGCCCCAACATCTCCTGTACAAGACGCAAGTCTGCACCGTTTTCTATAAGGTGTGTAGCAAAGGAATGTCTAAATGTGTGAGGTGAAATAGATTTTATAATACCCGCAGCCATTGCCTGGTGCTTAACTATGTTAAACATAGATATTCTACTCAAGGGTTTTGCAAATCTATTTAGAAATAAGTAATCATCATATGGTGCTATGGCATTAGGCCTATTTTCTATATACTCCCTAATCGCATCCAATGCTATCTCTCCTATTGGTACAATTCTCTGCTTATCTCCCTTACCAATGACTCTGATAAAAGCCTCTTTAAAATAAATATCTGATATTCGTAGATTTACAGCTTCTGAAACTCGTAGTCCACAACCATATAATAGTTCAAATATAGCCCTATCCCTGTGATAAAAAGTAGAATTCCTATCAATGGAAGTGATGATAGACTCAACTTCTTCACGTGTAAGAACCTCAGGAAGATAACGCCCTAATTTTGGAAAATCCAATTTATCGCAAGGATTATCTGTCCTATAATGCTCTAATATTAAGTAATTAAAAAATGATTTTAAAGAGCTCAATATTCTTGCTTGAGTCCTCTTACTTATCTTCAATTTTTCAAAGTACGAAATTATATCTTCTGATGATATATTTTCTGGCTCAATAAGAGTATTATCAAAAAAAGCCGTAACATCTGAGGTATAAGAGGACACAGTGTTTTTGGACATTGCCCTTTCTATTTTTAAATAATATTCGTAATCTTTAAATAATCTTTCTTTACTATTATAGTTTTGCATATTCTTTAAAACAATATATTTTATATACAATTTGTATAGTCTTTTTAAGTAAATACTACACTTAATCACGTTATACAAGTATCACAGACAATCTATTTGCCACATCGCACATATAAAGATAAGCACTGCATACAATAATTTTACACATTATATAATCTGTCTTATATTTATACGCTAGTTTTTTAAGTAAATACTACACTTAATCACGTTATACATAAGATTAAATAATATATCGCAAGCATAGTAAAAAAGGCTATGCACAATCATTATACATAGCCTTCAAACAATCTTTTACTATTCTAAAATACACTATTTTAGTGTAGCATATTTCTTAGCATAATCCAATTGCTGCTCTAAGAAGCTATCTTTATACTCCAAGACATAATCGACAACATTGCCATTTTCGTCAAGGACTTCAACAATATCAGGATTAATAAAACCACCATAAGGCTTAAGATTTAACGCAGCATAACGCTCTAAAACCTCCTTATGTAGGACAGGATCAATATTAACTGCATAATTCTCTATCAAATTCTTACCTGCCTCATAATCACCCTCAGACTTTATTCTCTGTATCTCTGCTAAAAGTTCAGCAAATAAGCCACGAAGAGCTTCATAGTCATTTACAACAAAATATGTCTTGCCGTCTTTTACTTTCTTCTCAATAACATTATCAGCCATACCCTTCTCATAACACCACTCTGCAATTAATTTACGATTTTGCATATGAGCCTCAGTATTCTGACGACCAAGCTCTACCCTAGAAAACTGCACCATAAGACCATTTCTAATATAGTTGGCATAGTGAGATTGATAAGCTCTCTTATCCTTAATTATACCTAAGTCCATCATCTTTGGATCTGCCATATAATAAAGCCCAAATAAATCAGCCCTAGCTTCTTCCAAAGCTGAAGAATATTCACCTAATGCAGTAGATGAAACACCCGGAAGCAACTGACCTGAAGCGTGACCTAAGCATTCGTGCAAATCAGTGTGCACCTCATCTGCATACTCACCATATTTTTTATAATCATCAACCTCTCCTTGAGAATAGGCAAACTCCGATAAAGTACTTTTTGCAGACTCTTGTGCAGCAAGATCATAAGAATGCGTAATATTAGCAATAGTTACAGATTTAGAACCATGTTCTTTACGTATCCAATCTGCATTTGGAAGATTTATTCCAATAGGGGTAGCAGGATAACAAGCACCTGCCAATGCAACAGCATTAACAACCTTAGCACTTATGCCCTTAACTTTTTCTTTACGGAAACGAGGATCAACAGGTGAATGGTCTTCAAACCACTGTGCATTTTCACTCAATAGACTTGTACGCATAGAGGCATCTGCATCTTTAATATGAACATAACCCTCCCAAGTAGCCTTTCTGCCAAGAGGATCATCATAATCTTCAATAAAGCCATTGATAAAATCAACAGTACCCAAAGTATCCTGCACCCACTCAATATTAAACTCATCCCAAGTCCTCAAATCACCTGTATGATAATACTCTATAAGCTTAGTTAAAGCCCTCTTCTGAATATCATTCTCTGCATAAAGCTTAGCTTTTTCTAGTTCTTCACATATTTTCTCTAATGCAGAACTATATAAGCCTCCAATCTTCCACTTCTGCTCATAAACCTTGCCATCTTTAGACTTTACAAGCTTGGAATTAAGACCATATGAAATAGGTTCATTATCGTCTTTCTTTTCCATAGACTTATAAAACTTCTCTACGTCTTCCCTACTAACACCGTCATAAAAATTAACAGCCGACAACTTGACTATATCCCCTGTTTTTGAAGTACTTCTACGCTGAACAAAGAGATCTGGATTATATACATATTCTAAAATATCCATATCCTCATCTTTGCAGTTTACAGCTTTCATCAATGAAGCAAAATAATCTCTTGAGCAAGTAGGCAAAAATTTATCTTCAGCATAATGATGATGAGCACCATTGCTAAAGAAAACCCTCTTAGCATATAAAAGGAATTTCTGGTAATCTTCACTAGTCTTATCCCCCTTATATTCAGTAAGTATTTTTTCCAATACATGTCTTAAAGGCAGATTATAAGCACAATATTGATCCCATGTAATATCACGACCATATTTTGCTGCCTCACTTAAATGGTAGGCATAGGCCTTTTGCTGTAAACTAAGCTTATCCCATGATGGGATTTTATACCTAATTATCTTAAGGTCAGCAAATTCATCAACTGTATACTTAAATTTTGGCTCCGACTCTTGGCTACTGGCACAAGATGCCATAGATATAACAGTACCTAATGTTAAACACATCTTTGTAAAATTATTCATATTTATAAATTTTTGTTCTTTTGAATACTAACAAATATAGTCTAAATATTTTAAATTACCTTAAATATCAGACAATGAACTTATAATAACAAAGTCTCTTGTATATATGCAAGTCTTCTGTTCTGAGTAAGATTATATGGGTGAAATAATCTTAAAATGCTGTAAAAGAGAAGTCTTGAATTTTATAAAACATATAAAGCAAGTGATAGAGAAAAATAAATACAATAACGCTATTATTTGCAATTTTTTATTATTAAATTTACTTGATTTAAATAACAATTATAAAACAATATGAGAATTTTCTCATAACTA
>JARIAS010000015.1 GCA_029257745.1 Candidatus Cryptobacteroides sp.
ATAAAAGCATATTAAAGTTGCAAGCAATACAAGTTAAAGTATTAGTGTAAAGTCTATTAGATTAACTCTTGAATTTGACTCTTATTAATCTTTGCATAAAACTTTTATAGAAAAAAGGTATTTTTAGAAATAATCTCATAAACATAGGAAATCTTTCAGCACCTCTTATTTGATGCATAAACTCATATTTTTCAACTAGAATATGTGGATTTAGTGCTTCAACGTCTTTTTCATCTTTGCTGCCCCATAAAAATTCTACCTTTTCTTTAGTCTTAGAAAGTACATCATGGTGCTTGCTATTCCCTACAAATCTTTTACCGACACTATCAAATATTATTACAGCATCAGGTAGGTATTGGTATATATTGTTGAATAATTCTGATATTTGATTTTCGCTAAAGTACATTAATACTCCCTCTATTACAATAATAGTTCTTAGTTGATTTGCTGAGAGTATTTTTAACCATTCTGTATTGAACATATCCATAGCCAAATTGACTTTTCTTTCGTCATCTTCAATTACACTTTCTCGTATAGCCATGGCTTCAGGTAGATCTAAATCATACCATTTTGCAATATTATCATTCTTTTCTAATCTTTCAAAACGTGCGTCGAGACCTGCACCTAATTGTATTACCTGTATGGGGGATTTATTCTCTGATATAAAGTTTAGTATTTGATCATCAATCCATTTTCCTCTTATGCAACAGCCTATTTGACTGGCTTTTTGTTTCTTTTCATCTAAGTAGTCGAGGTCATAACCTACTCTTTTTAATATGCTATATGCCTGTTTATCTATAATTATAGGCTCTGCTTGATTTTGTTCAATTGCTCTTGCCCATAAAGGTATAAGCATAGTTTTTACTATGTCTTGATTTATTGCTGTTTTCATCTCTAAATAGTTATTGTATATTATGAGTTTGTATTATTTGCTATACAAGGCTTATAAATGGCAAAATTGCTTAAAAGCTAGATTGCTTGTATAAAACGCAGGTGCAAAATTTTGCACCTGCACCTTTGCTAAATAAAATTATTTCAAAAAATCTATATGGTCAATGTTATAAGCTGAAGATAATACTTGTTCAACTTTAGCGGTATTTAGATCATAAGAGAAAATACCTGAAGCACTTTCTCCTGAAGCACTAAATAATACTTTTTCTCCCCATTTTTCTATTATTATAGAGAAACCATCAGTGTGAGGAATACCATCAATTTTAGATATTGTCTTATTTGCTAAGTCTATTTTAACAGCTACTGCGTTTTTTGCAGTATAAGGGTTATTACCATTTAGCTCTGCTATACCTACATAGGCTAATACTATATTGTTGCCAACATATAAGCAGTTATAAATACTTGCAGGCTTGTATTCAGTGCCTTCTATTGTTACATTGCTAATATCCCAAGATCTTGTAGTGTCAAAATCTTCTTGTCCATTAGGTATACATATAAAACCATTATTCTTATACATAGGGTTATAGGCAAAAGCTCCTGAACATGCTATGTATATATCATTATTTTCAGTCTTGAAAATAGTGTTTGATAGATAAGGTCTAGCAGGAAAACTTAGCTCAGAACTTGTTTCTGATATTCTTTTTGTAACATTATCAGACTTAATATCAATAATAAGAACATCTGCTTGGTGATAGTCATCGTAAGGCATAAATCCAGGATTGATTTGATTTAATGGCAAATAGTATTTTCCATCTCTTACAATTGGATAGCCTGCATCTGGACTGCTATCTGTGTGTGCATATTCTGTTATATCAATCTCCTTTATTTTATTGAAGCTATTGTTGTCAATAACAAATATTTTTGCAAGGTTATACAGAGGTAGGTATAGCTTATTTTCATCAACCTTTACTATATTCCATGTATAGGCATTTGCAGGTATTTCCAATTTGGCAACTTCTTTAAGGCTGCCATTTTCTACTATATATTTTCTTACAAATGGGGCAGCTTCATTGCCAAAAGCCGGTAATACATAGATATACTTGTCTATGACGTTTATAGACGAGGCAAAGCCCCTTTCAATAGATTTAGAAAGGTCAAGGCTGCTAGATTTTAAGCCTTTAATCAATTGTAAATAAGAGTTACCACTCATGCCATCAGGGTTTTTCACAGTTGAACCAATTAAGACTAGTTCACCCTTCTGTTCCTCTTGAGTTGTGGAATTTGTATTCTTGTCATCTTTATTACAAGATATACTAGATAAAAGTAATAATGTTAGAGCAGAAATGCTCAAAATGTTAAATAACCTTTTCATAAATTGTTTATTTATAGTTTATTTGAAAATATATCTTAGTTTGATGCCAAAACTTCTTCCTACTAAAGGTTGATTTAGTTCTGATACAATTTTGGCGTTTGTGACATTTTTTATGGACGCTGATATAAATAGACTTTGATTAAAAAAACTTTGCTCACAGCCTATATTATATATTATACTCCTAGGTATACGTCTTTTTTGATTTTCACTTACCTCAAAGTCATAAAAATATTCTTCAATAAAGGATAGTTCATTAAATAGTCTAGAGTTCATGCCATGTCCTCCGAAAAGATTTTCCTTGTGCAATTCAAATCCAATATTTGATAAGAGGAATGGAATATTAGGTATTCTTTTTCCCTTTGTAGGATTAGCTATAAAGCTGTTTGCATTGTATGCTCTTGTATCCCTAAGATCCTGATAACTTATATTAAAATAAGTATATAAATATGGAAGAATATCTGCCTTTGCCTCAAATTCTACGCCCATGCTTCTCATTTTTCCAAAGTTTTGATATTGTGCACCTAAAAGACCTGCTTCATAATGTATCATATTAGTGATATTCATATAATACATATTAAGTTCTATTTGTAGATTGGAAGAATGCTTGGCAATAAGGCTATATAAAAAACCAAGATTAAAACTTAGATTCCTTTCCGGTAGCAATTCTTGAGAAGCTGATACATTAATGCCATCTCCAAGTAGCTCATTTTCAGAAGGTAGTCTAAGGTCATATGCCATTGAATATTTTAGCATAAAATCTCTTGTAAACTTATATCTAAAAGCATCACTTATACCTAGGCCTGTTTTATTTATATTAATATCCTCAGGTAATGAAGCATTTGTATAGATACTATTCTTTGTAGTGTGAGCTGAATATAGATAGAATCTAGATGTTAGAGAATTAAGAAATCTATCGTCTTTAGTCTTAAAGTCATAGGTCGCACCAATTACCCAGCTTAACATCTTACTATTGAAGTCCACTTGTTTGTTTAGTGCCTTAGCTTTTAGGCTGTCTTGTGGATAGGAAAGTATAAGATTAACAAAGGAGTTTATATTTATACTGTGCCTGCTATTAATAAAGTAGTTTAAATTACTTTTATTAATAATAGACAACTTTTTATTATTTGAATTTGAAGGGAATCTGTTTGGTAGCTCTCCTCCATAGGGGGAAATACTTGGACTTTTATTGCCTCTCCAGTCATAATTGTATCTGGCTGTATCTACTAAGCTGTATTTAGTGTATGCAAAAGCAGTATTTACATCAAGGTCAAGACCTGATAGGAGAAAGTTATCCTTTACAATTTTTGTATTAATTAGGGCTAAATTAGACTTTGCAAATGCTTTTCTGTAATCACTAAAAATCCCTTGTATTTCCCTATATGAATATACATAAACAGGTTCTATCTCAATTTCGTCAAAATATCCCTTGCTTAAAGTAATATTGCCTCCTAGCATAGCTTTTTTGAACCTATCGTGCTTTCTTTCTATGAATAAATCTTCTAAAAAGGGGTGTTGCATCACGTAGTTGTTTTGTGCCGATGTATATGCTCCACCCAAACCTAGTAATATACCTTTTTTTGAGATGTTGCGTTTGAGAATGCTCTGGGCTTTATTAACATTGTAACTTTCACGGCTATAACTCAAATCTGCATAACGTTCAGGATATTTTCTTATAACAAGATTTACAGCTCCACCCATCGATGAACCTCCAAATTTTGCAGGAACTATACCTTTATAGATTTCAATACGTTCTATCATATCTACAGGTATGTCATTAATATCTACATAGTCTGAATATTCATTTAGTGGCACCTCATCGATGAAAAAACCTATGCGTTTGCCTTCCAATCCTCTAAGTGATATGCGGGAAGAACTTCCAACTCCTCCACTTTGTCTTAAAGTTAGACCTACTGTTTTAAGTAAAATATCTTGAACGCTGCTTACAGTGCCTCTAAGCTCCTTCATGCTAATTACGCTGATTGGAAAGGCCTGTTCTTTGAGAGTTCTTGCCTTAGTTTTACTCATAAAGATAGCCTCTTTTAGAGATTCTTGGCTTGCTTTTAGACTTATCCTTAAGTATTTGTTAGTAGTATTTGAGTCTATACTTATTTCCTTAGACTCATAACCTAAAAATTGAATTAGTATATGGTAGCTACCCATAGGGATATGCTCAAAAGAGAATTGCCCGTTTATATTTGAATTGACACCTCTGTTTAGTTCTTTTATTAAAATACTCGCTCCTACAAGTTCTTCTTTACTCTTCTCGTCAATTATTTGTCCACTAAATTTAAATTCACCTTGAGCATATGAAAGAAAGGGCAGTAATATGAGCAAGATGCTAATCAGACTAGTTTTACTTAAGTGTTTTGATAATCTTATTTTAAGCATAGTTATACAACTTCTATATATTTTACTTTGCAAATATAATTAATCATATGAACAGTGTTCATAGTGATAAATAAGTATTTTATATTGTTTAAATACAGATTTGTTAGTATAAGTTTTTTGAATGGACTTAAGTGGTATGACTTCTGATATATTTGCTATCTTTACAATTCTTTAGTAATTATAGATGAAAAAGACTTTTTATATTTCTGTTATATTACCCCTCAAATTAGATTGGGAGGCATTGTATTATGTAGAGGCAGAGGAACTTACACTTGGACAAAGAGTGAAGCTTAGTTTTGCTTCCAGAGTATATATAGCCATAATTTCAAATATTTATACAGAAAGACCTGTTACTAAGTTTAAGATATTGCCAGTTATAGAACTTTTAGACACAGATGACATTATATCAGTTCAGCAACTTAAGCTTTGGCGTTTTTTATCAGAATATTATATGTGTACAATAGGCGAAGTCTATAAATGTGCATATCCCAGTCATAAAAATAGGGCAGAACAACAATATAAGCGTAAGCAGCAGAGAATTAGCGAAAAAAGAAAAAAGGATATTGATAAATTAAGTCTTCAAATATCAAGATTGCAAGTCAGACAACAGAAAAAACAGAACAATATAGATAGCGTAAAGTCTTTGTCCAAAAAATCTATTCTGATTGCTCAAAACAATAAGATAAGTCAGGAGATAGAAAGCAAGAAGCTTATATTGCAATCTATGTATGATGATTTTCAGAACAATACTTTGGATTTAAGCCATTATGATATACATTTAAGCGAGTCACAGGCAAGGGCAGAGCAAGAAATACTTGAGCATTTTGATAAGTCGGATATTTGTTTGTTAAATGGTGTTACAGGTTCAGGAAAAACGGAAATATACTCATCTTTGGCACATAGATATTTATCCAAGTCTCAGAATGTCTTGTATTTAGTGCCGGAAATACTGCTTACTAATCAGTTAGAATCCAGACTCTTACGTATTTTTCCATCACAGTTGCTTACTTATCATTCTCAAAAGTCAGAGTCTTATCGTCAGGAAGTGATTTACAAGATGAAGAACTCTAACTATGTATTACTAGGTACACGTTCATCTATATTTTTGCCTTTTAATAATCTTGGACTTATTATTGTAGATGAAGAACATGATTCTTCGTATAAGCAGGAACAAATAAAACCTTATTATAATGCTAGGGATGTAGCTGTCTATTTATCTAAAATATACTCTGCAAACATAGTTTTGGCAAGTGCTAGCCCATCTTTAGAGAGTCTATATAATGTAAGTGTCGGTAAATATATGCAGGTAAATCTTTCTACGCCTTATTATAAAGTGGCTCCTACTTATATAGAGCTGATTGATATAAAAAAAGAGAGGAAGAAAAATGCAATGAGAGGGCTTTTTTCCTTAAGATTGATAGATGCTATAAATGAGTGTATAAAGGAAGGGCATCAGGTCTTATTGCTTAAGGACAGGAGGGGCTATTCTCCTATGTTGCAGTGTTCAAATTGTTCATATATAGTTAGATGTCCAAATTGCCATGTGAATTTAAGATACCATAAGGATAGCAATAAACTCTTATGTCATTATTGTGGCTATAAAGCAGAGTATAGCCCTGTTTGCCCACAATGCTCACAATCTGCTATTGATACTTTGGGGGCAGGTACACAAAAGCTTGAGGAACAGGCAAAAGTTATTTTTCCGCAAGCAAAAATAGCTAGAATGGATAGTGATACAACTGTATTATCACAGCAATTGAAAGACAATCTGCAAGCTTTTGAAAGAGGAGATATAGATATATTGCTCGGTACACAGATGCTTACTAAGGGCTTGGATTTCCCTAATTTAAGATTATTAGCTGTAATACAAGCAGATAGCCTTCTTGCACAAGATGATTTTAGGGCAGATGAGAGGGCTTTACAGCTTTTAGAGCAATTTAAAGGTAGGGGAGCAAGAAGGGGTGGCGAATCTCATTTTATAATACAATCTTTAAATATTAGCCATCCTATATATCAGCAGGTTTTAGGTTTAAGGAACGGAATGCTTTACGATTTATTAAAGGAAAGGCGGCTTTTTAATTATCCACCCTATACTCGTATGATAAAGCTTATAGTTAAAGATGCTGATAAAGACAGACTGTGTTATATGGCTAATCAATTAAGTTTGAGCATAAGTGATAAATTATCTAGCTTTGCGGCTAATTCTATAATTGTTCCTGCATATTCACCGTTAATAGATAAGATTGCAGGTGAATATATTATGAATATACGTGTTACTTTAGAGCGTAATTCTTTTTTGCATAAAAATAAAGCTTATTTGCAACATCTTGTCAGTAGTTTTGAGAGAAAGTATAAATATTCTGCACATATTTTTATAGATGTTGATCCAATGTAAAGTGTTTATAAAAAAATAATAAAAATAAATGCTTATTAATAAAATATATGAAAAACTTAAGTAAATATAAAAGTAGATATTTTATTTTTTTTATATAATGTTTAATTTTACAGAAATTATTAAATAAATAGCCTGTGACTATGTCTTTTCTGAATAATATTAATGGTAAGAATGCAGAAACTAAAAAGAAGATAATAGCATTTTGTACAAATAATGATTATAGTATTGCTGAGTTAAGTAAGGAAATGAATGCCAGCATTCCAACTATTACAAAATTGGTAGGTGAACTGATAGATGAAGGTTTTTTGGTAGATATGGGAAAATCTGGTATGTCTGGAGGAAGGCGTCCAAGTATATTTGGACTAAACCCCTCAGCAGGATATTTGGTAGGTGTAGATGTAGGCAGGCATAGCACTTCGTTAGCAATTACCAACTTTAAAGGGCAACTTATAGATTATAAGGCTAATATATCATTTTATCTAGAATCAAAAATGGAGTCTTTTCTTCAACTTGCTAGCTTGATAAAAGAGTTTATTGAAGATAATGGTATAAAAGCAGAGGAGGTTATAACTTGTGGGGTAAATCTTGTGGGGAGGGTAAATCCCAAGGCTGGTTATACTTTTGCATATTTTATTAGTGAATATCAAAGTATAACAGATATTCTTAGTGATAGTTTAGGCTTTTCAGTTACTATTGACAATGATTCCAGAGCTATGACATATGGAGAGTATCTTCATGGAGTTGTAACAAATGAAAAAAATGTCTTGTTCATTAATCTTACCTGGGGTCTGGGAATGGGAATGGTATTAGATGGCAAATTATATGAGGGTAAGTCAGGATTTGCTGGAGAGATTGGCCATTTTCCAATGTTAGAAAATGATGAGATATGTAATTGTGGTAAGGTCGGCTGTTTGGAAACAGGTGCATCAGGTTATGCAGCATCAAATTATATTAAATCAAAATTGGCAGAAGGTAAGAGCTCTGTGCTTTCAGCAAAATATAATAATATGGAGACCATAACTACCGAAGATGTTTTGTATGCACTTAATCAAGAAGATGTTCTTGCAATCGAAGCTGTTGAGGAAGTTGGATTTATATTGGGAAAGGCCATAGCAGGTCTAATTAATCTTTTTAACCCCGAACTTATTGTAATAGGGGGTAAGTTGGCAGTAGCACAAGACTATCTTATGCTACCAATAATGACAGCTGTAAATAAATTCTCTCTTAATTTTGTCAATAAAGATACATGTATAAAATTTAGTAAGTTAGGAGATATGTCAGGTGTCTTAGGTGCTTGTTTACTTTCTAGAAGTAAGGTTTTAGGCTTAGCAGAATAATAAAGTAATTTTTTTAACTTTGCGTCCAGATTAGGTTTATAAGATAATAAATAGATGTTAGAACAATTTAGAAATAAGCTCTTATACAAGATTAGGAACTTTAAAATGTCAATGAAGTATAAGATAACTTTAAGTCTTATGGCGATAGCCGTGATATTAACAATATCCAGTATTATATCCTTTGTTGAATATCTTAAGATGAGTAATTATGTATCTGACCTTATTTCTGAAAATATTAAGAGTATCAATGAGGTGCAGAAACTTTCAGAATTTGCAAATGACTATAATCTAGCATTGTTAGCAGTTGTCGGTTCAGATGATGAACATGCAAAGATACCAGAGTTTCATCAAGAAGACTTTATGAAATCCTGTGAGACCTTGAGGGAAAATTATGGTAGTAGCCATCTTACAGACTCTATTATGTATGCCTATTCTGCCTATATGTTAGCATCTCAGGAGTTTAGTCATGTTCGGAAATCTACATTTATAGATACAAGGACTTGGTATTTTGGCCGCCTACAACCAATGTTTAATAAATTGATGGCAGATATATTATTGTTGAATGATAGTATATATAAAGATTTGTATAAAAATTCAGCAACTTTTGAACGTGGTTTTTATCGTAGTATAATACCAGGAGTTGTAGCCGTTATAGTTGGTATTGGATTAGTTTTCTTATTATTAGTATTTTTATTTATTTACTATATTGATCCTATATATAAAATATTAGATGGCTTAAATAATTACAGGAGTTTTAATCACAAGTATTCATATACCTTTGATGGAGATGACCAATTAAAGGAACTCAATGAAGGAGTTCTTGAGTTGTGTAGTGAGAATCAGCAACTTCGCAATAGGTTAAAGAGAATGAAGCAGGAGCTTATTGCTGAACAGAATAAGAATTAAGTTAAGGACTATGAATATTAAGGCTATATCAAGAAATGTCGGAGCTGCACTATTGGTAAGTTCCCTTTTTATGTTTCTATCAGCAATAGTTTCTATACTAAATGGTAATGATAGTGCCTTGGCTGCTATACTTATAAGTTTTGTAATAACCTTTGTTGTAGGAGTTTTCCCTTTTATTTTTGTAAGAAAAGCACCTGCAATAACACTCTTAGATGGTTATGCTATAATATGTTTAGCTTGGCTTTTGTCTTTCATCTTTGGAATGATGCCTTATCTATTGTGGGGTGGCCCTTTTACTGTTATAAACGCCTTTTTTGAAAGTGTATCAGGTTTTACTACTACTGGTGCGACTATATTAAACAGTATTGAAGACTTGCCAAACAGCTTACTATTTTGGCGTTCTTCAACTCATTTTATAGGCGGATTGGGAGTTGTTGTATTTTTGTTATTAATACTACCTAGCTCTAATCCAGTGCGTTTACGTCTGGCTAATATGGAGTTGTCTTCATTAAGTAAGGATTATTACCATAGTAGGGCTAATAAAACATTTATAATATATACAAATGTATATTTAGGTCTAAATTTGCTTTCATTCCTTATGTATTATTTTGCAGGAATGTCTGCCTTTGATGCTATTAACCACGCTTTTAGTGTATGTGCTACTGGAGGTTTTAGCACAAAGAATTTTTCCATTGCATCTTTTGATTCAGTACCGATAAATCTTATAACAATAGTTTTTATGTATTTGGCTTCAATACATTTTGGCTTATTATATTTTACGGTAATGAGTCGTTCTTTAAAGCCATTTAAGAATTCTGTCGTAAGATTTTACCTCAAAATTACTTTTGTATCAATATTGCTAGTATCAGTATTGTTAAAATATACAGACACTGTCAGCACATGGTCGAAAGCATTTATGGACGGTGCTTTTTATCTCGTTAGTATAATATCTACAACAGGTTATGCTATATCTGACAATGCCACTTGGCCTTATTCTATTACAATCTTTGTCTTTGTTATAGGCCTTATGTGTGGTTGTGCAGGTTCTACTACTGGAGGTATGAAGGCAGATAGGGTATATATTTTTTTGAAGTCCGTAAAAAGACAGATTCTAAGGATTACTCATCCCTCTGCAGTAGAGGAGGTACGTGTAGGTTCTAATATATTAAGGGACGAAGATATTAGTCCTCATGTATTGTTTATAGGTCTGTATATTTTTATAGCCTTTTGTTCTATGACTCTCTTCTTGATGCTTGGTATGGATATGGATAATTCTTTTGCTGCTAGTGTTTCTGCTTTAGGAAATATTGGACCAGGGCTAAAAACACTGGGAACATTTGGCAATTATAATGCTTTATCAATACCTGCTAAGTTGTTGTATTGTCTTGATATGTATTTTGGTAGGTTAGAGTTGTACCCCGTACTTGCTATTCTTTCAATTATTTTTAATAAGTTTTCAAAGTAGTATATGGATAGAGAGGACTTATTATACAGGCAGTTTATAGAGAATTTTAAGTATGAGCCGACGCAGGCACAGGATAGACTCTTTCATGATATAGCGGCATTCATATTGAGCAGTGATAGTGATATATTCCTATTAAATGGATATGCAGGTACAGGAAAGACTACTGTTTTATCTACTGTAATAGAAGTTTTAGCACAAAATCAATATCAATCTGTCTTATTGGCACCAACAGGAAGGGCTGCCAAAACCTTATCTCGTTATGCAAACAGACCAGCATCAACTATTCATTTACATATATATAGGCAGAAGAATATTTCAGATCAAGGTTTAGGTGAGTTTACATTATCATATAATAAGAATAAGAATACTCTATATGTTATAGATGAGATTTCTCTAATATCTATAGATAATGGAGAAAATAAGGCTCATTTTGGCACCGGTAATTTATTGGAAGATTTAGTGTCTTATGTTCGCTCAGGAGATAATAATAAGATGATAATGTTGGGAGACTCTGCACAGTTACCCCCAATAGGAATGCTTGTAAGTCCAGCATTATCAAAGGAATATATGTCTTTTATCGGTGGTGTTACATATGCTCAATTAAGAGATGTTGTACGACAGAGTGAGGATTCTGCTATTTTGAAAAATGCTACAAATATTCGCTATCTTATTGAAAAAGAAGATTTTCAGCCTGTAAGCAAATCGCAGCTACATATTGATATGAGCCTAGGCAATGAGATTGAACGCATTACTGGAGCAGATTTGATAGATTGTATTTCAGACGCTTATGCTAAATATGGCGAAGATGAATGTATGATATTGTGCCGTTCAAATAAAAAAGCTAATCGCTATAATATGGGCATACGTTCTATGGTACAATATAAGGAAGAAGAGTTGCTGAAAGGGGATCAATTAATGGTGGTAAAAAATGCTTATAACTGTCTTGATAAGGAGGCCAAGATAGATTATATTGCAAATGGAGATATTGCTAAATTAGTGAAAGTGAAGAACTTTACACAGAGATATGAGCTGAATTTTGCTGATGCTATTTTAGACTTTTCTGACTATGATATACAGATAAAGACAAAAATATGCCTTAATACCTTGCATTCGGAGTCTGCAGCTTTAACAAAGGAAGAACAGACGGCATTGTTTCAAGGAGTATGGCAGGATTATTCTCATTTAGGAGCAAAGTCTAAGATATATAAGGCTGTTAAGGAAGATCCTTTTTTCAACGCATTGCAGATAAAATATGCACAGGCTATTACCTGTCATAAATCTCAGGGAGGACAGTGGGATTGTGTCTTTATTGATAATCCTTTTTGGCAGGACAGTTTAGCACTTGATGATTTAAAATGGCTTTATACTGCTATGACAAGGGCTGTCAAAAAATTGTATCTAGTTAATTTTGATGATGCCTTTTTTGAATAATGAAGATAGCTTTATAACAGATAAAAGATTTAATGCTTTTTAGTGTAACGATGTCAGTTATAACTCTATGTAAATAAGTAATCAATTGTCAGTTGGCCTAAATACTTATCTCTAATTAAGTAAAGTTGGAAGACAAATTATTATATTTGTGTGATAATATGTTATATAACTATCTTTAGTTAGAAATTTGTTTATTTTTTTATGTTATGAAACAATCCTTCCTTACACTATTACTCTTTCTATCTTCTATTTTATTATTGAAAGCTGCTGACTTTAATCAATTGCCTAAGTATAAAATATATGGTAGTGCTTTTGCTTTTACTTATAATGGTGAATATACAGGGCCTAAGGATTTTAGGATATATCCTAGTAAAGAGGCTTATAAAGTTAAGATTATAGCTAGTCCTGCAAAATATGTAAAATATCCAATAAATGTAAATAATCTGGACAATCCTACTTATTCTCCCGATTCTACTAAGATAGCATATACAAAGGATAATAATCTATATGTATATGATATAAAGTCAGCTACTCATAAGCAACTTAGTTTTGATGGCTCAGAACTTATACTAAATGGCTATGCTTCATGGGTTTATTATGAAGAAATTTTTGGTAGGCCTTCGCACTATAAGGCTTTTTGGTGGTCACCTGACTCTAAAAAGATAGCCTATTATCGTTTTGATAATTCAAATGTACCAATGTTCCCAATATATTCCGCTAGGGGGAAGACAGGCTTTATATCTGCTACCCGTTATCCCAAGGCTGGACAGCCTAATCCAGAAGTCAAGATTGCAATAGTTAATTTGGAAGAGGATAATGTAAAGTGGCTTGATTTTAATGAAAAAGATGATCAGTATTTTGGCACCCCATTCTGGTCGGAAGATAGTGAGAAATTATTCGTATCTAGAATGCCAAGAGTGCAAAATACCTTAGAACTTTTTTCAGTATCAGCTCAAACTACTCATAAGACCTTGATATATAAGGAAACTTATAAAACATGGCTGAATTGGATAGAAGATATGTATTTTGGAAAGAAAGGTCTCTATATGGTAAGAAACTTTGAAACAGCTTGGGATCAATTGTATTATCTGTCTTATGATGGAAAGCAATTTGAAAGGCTTAGCGATGGAGAAAATTGGAGGATGAAGATAGCTCATATTGATGAGCATAATAAAAAATATTATTTTACTGCACAAAGAGATTCAAGGACTAGGGCGGCATTGTATGTTTTGGATAAGAATAGAAGGGTAAAAGCTCTTACTGATACTAATTATAATGTTTCATCTGTATTGTTTTCAGAAAATGCAGATTATGTAGTATATCAAATATCTAATTATAATACGCCTACACGTATTTTTATATCCAATGTAGTCGATACTAAACAAGCTAGTTATCTTGTGGCAGATCTGAAAACTGATGAATTTAATATTGAGAAATATGCAATAGCTCAGCCTATAACAATAATGTCAAGAGATGGCGTAAAGTTATATGCTAATGTGATTTATCCTTTCAATATTGATACTGAAAATAAGCAGTATCCAGTGCATTTTCATATATATGGAGGACCCGATACACCTTTAGTTGAAGATAAATGGTCAAATCCTTTGTATAATAGTTGGTGGGCAGAAAATGGAATTATTCATGTAGTTGCTGATTGTAGGGCAGCAGGTCATAATGGCAGGGCTGATTTAGATCAGATATATAGGAAACTTGGTGAAGTTGAGGCTAGGGATTTTGTGGATTGGGCAAGATATTTTCAATCTTTGCCATATGTGAAAAAAGATAAGATAGCAGTAGATGGTTTTTCTTTTGGAGGAACAATGACAGCAAGCTTGGTAATCAGACACCCTGATGAGTTTCAATATGGCATAGCAGGTGGAGGAGTTTATGATTGGTCTTTGTATGATACTCATTATACAGAGCGTTATATGGACACGCCTGCCAATAATCCTAAAGGTTATAAAGAGTCTGCTCTTATAAATCATGTTGCAGAATATAAGACAAGGATAGATAATACTAGCAAATCTTCTGTGGAGCCTGTTATGTTAAAACTTACACATGGTACTGCCGATGATAATGTTCATTTTCAGAATACTCTTCAATTAATAGATGCTTTGCAAGAGTCTGGGGCTAATTTTGAATTTATGATATATCCCGATGAATATCATGGATATAGAGGACGTAAAGGCTTGCATTCTTACTATGCAGACAGGAAGTTTTGGAAAAAATATCTATTAGAAAAATAATTTGTTCAGGGCTATTTAACTTTATAGTGATAGCCCTGATATTTTTAAGTACAAGGGCTTAGTATCAGTATAGCTAGTATGTTTTAAGCATAAGTCTTATCTATTCTGCTAACTATGAGCTTTTAAGCATAAGGGCTTAGTATCAGTATAGCTAGTATGTTTTAAGCATAAGTCTTTTCTATTCTACTAGCTATGAGCTTTTATGCATAAGTTGTTTTATTGTATAGCTATGATATTTTAAGACAAGTATTTCTATTATGATAAGTTTGATAGCTTTTCACAAATGAAGTAATATTTGTCTTTCCAATTATTTATTGGATTGGCTATTTCACAGGCAAAGATATGTAGATTACTACTTGAGCCTAAGCCTAGTTTCTTTTTTAGCTCTTCGCTTTTCATATGTATATTTTTTGCTGTAAGTTCAGCATTGCAATATTTATTTTTAATAAGCTTAGAATTTGCCTTATTGATAGGGAAAAAGTCTATTATTTTGAATAGCTTTCCATAATTTGCAAGTTCTTTCAGATTCATATCTTTTTCAGCTAAATAAAGATGAGTATTTGCAGCCATCTTTTTTAGACCAAGTTTGCTGCAAGGAAGATTAAATAAGCCTGATTTGATTATGGATTTACTTGCTTCAAAGATATATAGATATTTATTTAGTTCTTTTAAGTCTTTGATATATGATACACTAAGATTATCTATATCTTCTTGTCTTAGACTTATAGAGTAGTTATCATCTTTTAGTATCAATGAGGTATCTTTTTGCTTGTCTCTTGACATTAGTACCAATATTTCCTTACATTCGGATTTCGTACTAAAAATATGTATTTCCTCTATATTATGGCATCTGTTTTTTATCATAGCAATGTCAGCCATAGGGGATAGTTTGACTAAGACCTTGTTGCAATGCTCTAATAGAATGTCTTGTATATCAATAAGATTGGGGCTACACTCTTCTATCAGTACAAGTTTTTTTCCCGACTTATCTCTTCTAGCTGGGTCTAAGAATATAAAATCAGGCTTGTATCGTTCTAAGACACTTAGTAGATTATCTTTCCTAATCTCAATGTTTGAACATATTATATTTTCTATGGAAAGTGTCTTAAAATTTGCTTGAACAGCCTCAAATATAGCCCTATTCATTTCATTGTATATGACTTTATCTGCTATCTTGCTTAGAAAGAAGCTATCAACCCCAAGTCCTGCACATAGATCCATTATTATATGTGCATTGTGAGATTTGCATATTGATGCCTTATATTCGGCACTTTCTTGTGAACTGCATTGCTGTGCAGATAAAATACTAGGATATATTAGCTTAGTATTGTTATACCAATCTTTTACCTTATGTTTTATGCTAGCTCTTGCCTGTATGGTATTTATAGCTAAGTCAAAGTCAAAGGTATATGTCTTGTTTTTAGCTAAAATTAACTTTGTAATATCAGCCTTTTCATTGTCTATAATAAATTTTTCTAAGCTATTCATTCTGCAAAATTAGTTATAATATCATAATTTTAACTAATTTTGAAAAATCTTTGCCAAGCATTTAATTACAGAGAGGCATAAGTATAGAATAAAATAAATACAATATGGATTATAAGAAAGTCGTAGAAAAGTGGCTTACAGGTGAGTTTGACACGGCTACAAAACAAGAGATTTTAGATTTACAAAATACAGACGAAAAAGCCTTAGAAGACGCTTTTTATAAAAATCTAGAATTTGGTACAGGAGGTTTACGAGGACTGATGGGTGCTGGTACTAATAGAATGAATAGATATACAGTTGGTATGGCTACTCAAGGTCTTGCTAATTATATACTTAGAGAAAGCAATGTAGACAAGGCAAGTGTATGTATATCCTATGATAGCCGTAACAATAGTAAATTATTTGCAAATATCACAGCTGAAGTTTTTGCGTCAAATGGTATTAAGGTCTATATATTTGATGATATACGCCCTACTCCTGAGTTAAGTTATGCAATTCGACTTAAAAAGGCTGTTGCGGGTGTTATGATTACGGCCTCTCACAATCCTAAAGAATACAGTGGATATAAGGTATTTTGGTCAGATGGTGCACAGATTACAAGCCCTGTTGATAAGGCTGTTGTAGATGAGGTTGCTAAAATATCAGAGCCAAGTCAGGTTAAATTTAATTCAGATGAGGCTAGTGCTCAGATAATAAGTATGGGGGCAGATGTAGACCAGATGTATCTTACAGATATTTTGTCTTTAACACTTTCCCCTGAGTCTAGAGAAAAGCATTCCGATATTAAGTTTGTATATACACCATTGCATGGATGTGGGGTAAGACTTGTTCCAGAGTCCTTACGACGAATAGGATTTAAGAATATATTTAATGTGCCAGAGCAGGATATAAGTGATGGTAATTTCCCAACAGTCGTATCTCCTAATCCTGAAGAAGCAGCCTCTATGAAGATGGCATTGGAAGTTGCTGAAAAGAATAGGGCAGATATAGTTATGGCCACAGATCCTGATGCTGATAGGATAGGCATAGCTGTTAGAGATGAGAATGGAAATATGTTAAGGCTTAATGGTAATCAGACTGCATCAATGCTTACATATTACATCTTAAGGAGATGGAAGGAACTAGGAAAACTGGATAGCACAAAATACATAGTAAAGACAATAGTTACAACAGATTTAATGCGTAAAATAGCGGAGGATTTTGGTCTTAAATGTTATAATGTTCTTACAGGTTTTAAATATATAGCCGAAATTGTTAAGGCAAATGAGGATAGCGGAGAGTTTGTATGTGGTGGAGAAGAAAGCTTTGGCTTTAATGCAGGTCAGTTTGTGCGAGATAAAGATGCTCAATTAACAGCTGCTTTAATTGCTGATTGTGCTGCATGGGCAGCTGATCAAGGAATGAGTTTATATCAACTTTTACAAGATATATACGCAAGATATGGTTATCATAAAGAAGCACTTACATCTTTGACAAAAAAAGGTAAAAGTGGTTTAGAGGAGATAGCAAATATTATGAATAATCTTCGTAGTAATCCTCCTAGTGCAATGGCTGATTCTAAAATTATAAAAGTAATAGATTATTTGGATACAGAAAGTACAGGCTTGCCAAAATCTAATGTTTTGCAGTTGTTTAACGAAGCAGGCGATATAGTTTCTATACGTCCTTCTGGTACAGAACCTAAGATAAAATTCTATTTTGCAGCTAAGGGCGATAATGCTGATGAGAAGTTATTAATGTTACAAAAAGAGTTTGTAAAATAAAGTATCTTAAAGAAATAAAAAAGGCTAAGAATTTCTTAGCCTTTTTTATTTTACGAGCAATTAGTTTTTCCTTCAACAAAATTAGGAACATCAGTGGGATTGTCCTCACTGAAATGTCGTATAGCCCTTAGTAGGTGTTTTAGAGCTGTAACTAAGGTCTCAGATTCTTGTAGCATGTTTAAGTAAACATATGATACTGTTATATTATCCTTAGATTTCTGCATATCTTCAATTTGAGCAGTACGTGCAGTTTTTAAGCTGTCTACAAAATCATTACATTGACTATACACAATATTAAGTTCATCATATTTTCCCTTGTCTACAACATCTTTTATCCTAGATATTAAGAATAGGACAGTATCTCTAAGAGGTATGAATTTTTTTACTTTTTCTTCACTTAGGGGAACAAAGGTATTATCAATATGTTCAAGTGAAGAGTCGCACATACGCCTTAGTGAGAATAGGGCATCTTCGCAGCCATTGATAACAAGGTGAAACCAAGTATTCTTTTCAATAGCTATACCTTCATTTATCAGTCTAAGCCCAATCATCTCTTTCCTACGTATGTTTTTTAGTATAACTCTCTCATTTCTAATGCTATCATTAGACTTTGCTAAGAGACTTAGCTTGTCAAATAAGAAGCCATCTGTAATATTTTTATAACTATCATTAACAAATTGTATAAATTCGCTTTGAGTCATTGTCATGTGCCTAACTAGTAGAGAATAAGTCAGATCCTTATCACTACTTTCTCTCATTTGTTCAAAGATATGATCTGTTTCATCATCAATACTCTTCTTTTTGTATTTAAGATTACTTTTAAGTAAAAGCAAGATAGCAAGAATAGTGATAGCTATTGTTATGTATACCCCTGTTAGCTTCATTATCAAGGCAATTAAGAAGCATAGGGTAAAGGCTGCACCTGCTGTAATGAACCAACCTGCTATTACCGAAAGCACACCAGTTATTCTAAATACTGCACTTTCTCTGCCCCATGCCTTGTCTGCAAGGGAAGTACCCATCGCCACCATAAATGTTACATAGGTAGTAGATAGTGGTAGTTTAAGAGAGGTGCCAAGAGCGATAAGAAGACTTGCAACAACGAGATTTGTTGTAGCACGTATTTCATCAAAGGCTACAGATTTGTCTGTTACAATATTTTCACGGCTAAAACGTTTATCTATATATTGTTTAATGCTGTCAGGTATAAACATCGCTAAATTATTTGCAATATCAGTAGATAATCTAACAATGATTCTGGCCATCTTTGAAGATCCAAACATCTCATCTCCTTCTCCTTGTCTTGCTAGATCTACTGAAGTTTTTACTACGTTTTTAGCCTTTTTGGAACTTGCTAGTGCAATAATCATTACTAGCCCTGCTCCAAGCAAAAAGATTATAGGCGTGTTAGCCGATTCTGTTAATGACTTCATTAAAAAGCCCTCTGCGTCCCCATTTCCATTAGCCGTAAAGTCAAGGTAGGCAGAATAACCAGATAGAGGGACACCAATGAAGTTTACTAAGTCGTTACCTGCAAAGGCCATGGCAAGTGCAAAGGTGCCTAATAGTATGAGTATTTTAAATATATTTATTTTTAATAAATGAAGTAGTTCTATGATTGTGGCAGATATGAGGAATATAGAACTGACCACAAGTAGGGCATTATCTGCGATGAAACTATGTACTTCTTGGGGAATAAGTTCAAAATTTTTCATACCCTTGATAAGCATAAAATATAGTATGCTAGTTGTTGCAAGACCTCCAAACAGGGCAACTTTCCACCAACTTAACTTATTTTTATATGCAAATGTGAATAGTATACGACTTATCCATTGTATTAGTCCTCCAAAGAAAAAAGCTATGGCAACTGATAAGAATATTGATATAATAATGCTAAGAGCTTTGCCTGAATTCATTAAATCAGAAAAGGATAAACTATTGTCATTCATAATTTTAATCATAGATAGAGCAAAAGTTCCTCCAAGTAACTCAAAGACCATTGATACTGTCGTAGATGTAGGCAGTCCCATGTTGTTGAAAATATCCAAAAGGATTATATCTGCAACCATTACTGCAATCAAAATAAACATTATGTCCAAGAATGAGAACATATCGGGCTTGAATATGCCATTACGTGCTATGTCTATCATTCCATTGCTCATAGATGCACCAATCATAATGCCAATAGACGCAACAATTAAAATCACTCTCAGAGGTGCAACCTTTGCACCAACTGCAGAATTTAAAAAGTTTACGGCATCATTGCTTACACCTACAATCAAATCAAAGATTGCTAGTAGCATTAAAAACACAACAAAGCCAAAAAAAACAGTGTTCATAATATTTAAAAAGTTATTAAAATCTTATAATTCAATTTATTCATCATCTTCTGAATAATCTCCAAAAATCATTAATAAGTTGTCTCCTTCCTGCAATTTAGTACTACCATCTGGTACTATATGTTTACCATCTCTGTATATCATAAGTACCCTTGCACCTTCTGGTAATTCTATCTCTTTTAAGGTACTACCATTGTTAAGTTCTTCCTTACTGAGTTTATGATCTATTAATTTTCCTGCTTCCTCAGGTACAATAATTCCAAAGGTCTCAGGCTTTTTTTCCATAGCCATAGCTAGATGTAGCCACTGTGCCAGTTTTTTTATAGACATACCCTGTATTAATAGGGATAAGAGGGTAATGATAAATACAATGTTAAATACTTTATTGGCCTCTGGTATGCCTGAAATTACAGGGTATGTAGCAAAAATGATAGGTGCAGCCCCTTTCAGACCTACCCATGATATAAATAATTTGGATCTCAGTCTTAGCTTTCTGAATGGTAAAAGACTAATAAATACACTTAGTGGACGTGCAACAAATATCAAGAAGATGCCAACAATTAGGGCAAGTGGAATATATCCAAACATTTCCCTTGGATTGACAAGTAGTCCGAGTGTTAGGAACATGGCAATCTGCATTAGCCAGGTCATTCCGTCCATAAATTTATAGATTTCCTTTTTATGAGGAAATGGTTTATTGCCTATTATTATGCCTGTTAAGTATACGGCTAAGTAACCATTACCATTTAACATCTCAGTTAAAGATATAGTAAATATTGCTATACTTAGAAGTAGTATAGCATATAGAGGGGTACTGTGTAATTGTATCTTTTTCAATACCCAAATGCCTAAGTATCCTACTGTCAGGGATATTATAATGGCTATTATGAATTGTAGTAAAAATGTACTTATAGCGTGGCTAATTATCTCATAAATACTTAGATTTATTTCTGTATTAGGTGCAAGAGATATTTGAGCAAGTTGTATTAGTAATATAGTAGTACAATATGCAATAGGGTCATTACTACCTGATTCAAGCTCAAGCATTGGTGCAATGTTTTCCTTTAAACGCATCTTGCTTGTTTTAAGTATATTAAATACAGATGCAGAGTCAGTAGATGACATTACGGCAGCCATAAGAAGGCATATAATAAGGGGAGTGGCACCTATTAAATCTGTGGAATTTGCAATAAAGAAAATAAAGGCACCTGTAAGTGCGGTAGTTAAGAGTACTGTAATTGTGGAAAGTGTTATACCTTCTTTGATGATGGGTCTTATCTTGTGGATTTTTGTTTCTAAACCTCCTGTAAAAAGAATAATGCTAAGAGCAACAATTCCAATAAATTGTGTTAGTCTATAATTGTGAAAGTGCAATCCCAGGCCATCAACACCAAAAAGCATACCCACCACTAAAAACAATAGCAAAGAAGGTACTCCATATTTAAAACCTGCCCTGCTTATAATAATTGCAGAAAATATAAGTATTGATACAATAAGTAGTATATTCTCAGACGTAAAGAAAATCATATTCTAGCAATTTTAAGTTCTTTTCTAAGATAGTCTTTACACCAAATGTTTATGCCACATTCTTCACAAAGAGGCTTTATAGCCTTACATACATATCTTCCATGTAAGATTAACCAGTGGTGAGCTATTGCCCTATATTCTTCTGCTATATTTTCTTCTAAATCCTTTTCTACTTGATTTACAGTTTTGCCTGAAGATAGTCCCAGTCTTCGAGATACCCTAAATACGTGTGTATCAACAGCTATGACGGCCTTGTTATATATAATTGATGCTACAACATTTGCTGTTTTTCTTCCTACTCCAGGCATTGTCATTAATTCTTCTATCTCTGAAGGAACTATGGAATTGAATTTTTCATAAAGTATTTTTGCCATAGCTATCAGATGCTTAGCCTTATTGTTAGGGTAGGATATGCTTTTTATAATATTAAAAACATCTTCAAACTGAGCCTCAGAAAGACTTTTTGCATCGGGATATTGTTCAAAAAGTTTGGGTGTTGTGAGGTTTACTCTTTTATCTGTACATTGTGCTGATAGAATTACTGCAACTAATAGCTCAAATGGATTGTTGTAATTCAGTTCCGTTTCCACAAGTGCCATGTTCTGCTTAAACCACTCTATGATATGTAAGTATCTCTCTTTTTTTCTCATTTATCCTGCGTTTGTGAAAATTTCTTCACAGCCCTCATTTTTACAAATTATCATTCTTCCCTTATATTTATCAGCTAGTTCCTTATTATGCGTAACCATAATAATAGCAGTGCCTGATTTGTTTATTCTTTGTAGTAAATCCATAATAGTCGTAGTCGTATCACTATCAAGGTTACCAGTAGGTTCATCTGCTAGTATTAGTTCAGGATAGTTTAGAATAGCCCTGGCAACACATATTCTTTGTTGTTCGCCACCAGATAGTTGATGAGGCCTTTTATGTGCCTTAGTTTCAAGACCGATCTCTTTTAAGACTTCTGATATGCGTCTATCTATATCATCTTTTTTTCTCCAACCAGTTGCCTTAAGAACAAAGGCAAGATTGTCATAGATACTTCTATCCATCAGTAGCTGAAAATCTTGGAACACGACACCAATGCGTCTTCTGAGTTTAGATATATTTTTATTCTTGATATTTTCCAGTTGAAAACCACAGGCATAAGCATGTCCTTGAACAAGGGGGTTTTCAGCCATAATGCTTCTTATGATAGACGTTTTTCCACTACCTACTCTGCCCATTATATAGACAAAGTCTCCTGCAAAAACATTAAAATTAACATCGTATAGAACAGTGCTTTCACCATTTTGAATATCAGCATTTTGGAATGATACTAATATTGAGGTATCGCTGTCTTTCATACTTTTTATAATTATTGATCCCAATTACTACAAATATAATACTTTTTTATATTATTTTTGTAGGTGAAAAAGTAATTTATATAGAAAAATAATAATTTATGTATCTTTTATATAAAAAAATACTTCTACTAGTGTCTTTGCTTTTTTGTGGCATTGGTATAAGTTCTGCACAACAAGTCTCTAAAAATCATCATACTGAATTGTTTTGGAAGGCATATGATCTGTATCAACATAAAATGTATTCACAGGCAGCGACTGAATTTGATGCAGTTGCTAAACAAAATAAGGACGATGATGCCTTGGCATATGCCTTACTATGTAGGCTAAAATTAAAGACAGATTTTTATGAATTATCTGTTTCAGAATTTGAAAAAGAGTGTCCTAATTCTTTTTTGCTTCCACAGATTTATTTAGAGTATGCCTATAATCTTTTTGATAAAGAGGCATATAAAGATGCATCTATGTATTTTGATAAGATTAAGGAAGATGCAGTTTATTCATATCAAAGGCCTGAGTTTTATTTTAAGAGAGCTTATTCAGATTTCCAAACGACAAATTATAACTCTGCCTTATTTTGGTTTTCAAAGGTAGATTTGCTTACACGTAGTGATTATACGGCTGCAGCCAGATATGCAATCGCCTATATATATTACGAACGCAAGTCTTTTAAAGAGGCAGTGTATTGGTTTGAAAGGTCTAGATACGATACACGTTTTACTGCAATCGCAGATTATTACATTATGGAATGTAAGTTTATGCTCAAAGACTACGCTTATGTTACAGCAAATGCCAATAGGATATTTGCACAGGCACCACAGCAGCGTAAAGCCCATTTAGCAAGGCTTATCTCAGAGACTTATCTTCTTCTTAATCAGCCTGCAAAAGCAAAAAAATATTATGATACATTCAGGTCTTCTTCTGCAACAGCATCTAGAGAGGATATTTTCTATGCAGGTTCTTTGCTTTATGCCTTAAAAGACTATAAAGGAGCTATTGAAAAGTTTCAAGAGATGAAGGATAGGACTGACAGCTTGGGACAGATTGCAAATTATCAGATGGCTTATAGTTATATTCAGTTGAAGAATAAGTTAAAGGCAATGGAGGCATTCAAAATGGCTTCTGAGTCTAAGATTGATAAAAAAATAAGTGAAGATGCCTATTATAATTATGCTAAATTATGCTTTGATATAAATAAAGATGCCTCAGTTTTTGCAAACTATATGAAGACTTATAGTAATAAGCCTAAAAATGATTTGATATATAGTTATATGGCCTTAGCCGCACTTTATGAGCATGATTATTCAGCAGCGTTAGAAGCCTACGACAATATTAATGACTTGGATGAAGATATGACGAATAATTATATGAGGGCTAATTATTTGAAAGCAAGTGAATTGTATGGTAAAGGTGCTTATCGTGATGCTGCTAAATATCTTAAGATAGCCACTTATTACTCAAATAAATATTCTACATTTAATCAATTGAGTAAATATTGGTTGGCAGAGTCTTATTTTAGGGCAGATGATTTAAATGCTGCTCTGAAGATTTTTAAGGAGCTATATAATATGTCTGCATTAAGCAATAGTCCAGAGGGTGAGTTGTTATCTTATGCAATAGCTTATTGTTATTTGGAAAAGCAAGATTATAGCAATGCCACAAGGTGGTTTAATACTTATTTAGATGATAAAGGTCTTGTTTATAAGAAAGATGCAATGTTGAGACTTGCCGATTGTGCATTTGCTGTTAAAGATTATGCAGCTGCAGCAGATATGTATAAACAGGCAATGTTATACCATTTTGATCCTAATGATGTGTATCCTTATTATATGGCCGGTATTTCTTATGGATTGAATAAGGATTTGTCAGGAAAAATAGAATATCTCTCAAAGGTCAAGAATGCTGATCCATCTTCTGAATATTATGCCTTGGCAATGAATGAATTGGCTAAGTCTTATCTTGCTGATAATAAGATAGATGAGGCTATTGATATATATGGTAAGTTAGAGCATAATATGTCTGATTCAGATGTTAGAGCTGAAGCATTGCTTAATTTAGCTTTATTAGCTAGAAATAAATCTGACAATGAATTGGCTTTGAGAAAGTATAAAAAGATTGTATCATCTTTACCTCAGTCCAAATATGCAAAAGAGGCATTGGCTTCCATTGAGGATATATATAGGGATATGCAGGAGCCTCAAGAATATATAGCATATGTGGATAGTTTGGATAATAATAATTTAAGCGATTTAGATAAGAGTAGTGTTTATCTTAACTCTATACAGCAGTCTTATTTAGATGAAAATTATTCTAAGACGCTATCCTTACTTCAGGCTTATCAGGATCAGTTCCCTTCTGACAGTGTCAATGTCTCTCGTTTGAATTTTTATTATGCAGAGGCTTACAGACATTTAGATAAAAAAGATATAGCCTTGGAGTATTATCAGAAATTGGATAATATAGATACTCTTAATTTTGCACAACAGGCATTTCTTAATTATGCTTCATTATCAAATGAATTAGAGCAATATGATTTGGCATATGAGGCTTATGAGCATCTTTATAATATTGCTAAGTTTGAAGAAAATAAGACCTTGGCTAAGATAGGAATGCTTAATTCTTCATTCAAGTCTAAGCATTATGATTTGGCTATAAAATCAGCAGATTTAGTATTGACTTCTAAGCCTTTGTCAAAAGAGATAGCAAGGGAAGCAAGTTATATAAAGGCAATGTCATTATTAGCAACTAGTCATCGTTCAGAGGCCTTTGTTATTTTCAAGCAATTAGCTAAGGATTTAGGCACGAAAGAAGGAGCAGAGTCCAACTATCTGTTGATAAAGGACTTGTTCGATAGGGGTGATTATGTTGCAATGGAAAATAGAATATTTGATTTTTCAAAGAAAGCTAAAACGCAGAGTTTTTATCTTGCAAAAGCTTTTATCCTTTTAGGTGATTCTTATGTGGAAAGGGGTGATTATGAGCAGGCTAGGGCTACTTTTGAAAGTATTAGAGATGCTTATAACTCTGCCAATGCTGATCAAATCAGAGAGAGTATAGAGATGAGATTAGAAAAATTATCGCAATTAGAAAAGTAGTTGATTATGAAATACAGTAAAGAAATATATATATTGATAGCCTTGATATTTTCACCTCTTATTATATCAGCTCAAAATTTTAATCCTGTTGTAGATGTAACTAATGAATATCAGGCAAAGCAGATTAAGGCTACTAAGGCTCTTATGGCAATGTCAGTTCCTGATTCTTTGATGGATCTGAATTACCACTTTGATTATTCTATTTTTAATAATCAATATAAAGGTGCCTATGTTTTTTCACCTTATGTAATTGATATTAAACCATTACCAAGGCAAAATCGTCAGTCACAATTGTATTTGAAAGCTGGTCTTTCATATCATTTCAAACCATTATTGTCTCTGGTATATTCACCACGTTTTAAACAAAGAAATTTTGCCTTAAATCTTTACGCTTTTCATAATTCTTCTTGGGCAAGGTATAGAAATGTATATCCAATAGATAATGCTAAGGGCTTATACAATCTGTTTACATATTCTCAGAATAATAGAGCGAATGCTTTTCCCTTAAACAAGGTGCATTTTGGCTATTATTCGTCTACTCGTCTTGGTTTTAATTCTCGCTATGATACTAAGAAGAATATTTATACGGCAGACGTTGCATATATAGGTTTGCATTCTAGAGATTCTTCTATTAGATCCTTATATAATGGATTAGAGGCTAGATTTGGACTTGTTTCAAGAGAAAAATATAATTCTGATTTTAATTATGCCTTATCTTTATTATTTAATTATGGAGCTGATAGAATTAAGAATTTACATAATCCTGAGTCAAGATATACTTCATTATCTAATACGGATTTACAACTTGATTTTTCATTAGCAAAGGCTTTACGTATTAAAAAATCTAAAATAGCAAATTACTTTAAGTCTTTCTTTGTCTTAGATGCTTACTATGCTTTGTCCCGTTTAGAGCCAATATATAATAAGAATGCCTTGTATTTTATACCAAAGTATAGGCTGATTAATGATAAATGGGATATTAATCTAGGCTTAAAGTTATCAGGGATTTTTACAGATACAAGTACTAAGCAAGAGCAGGAAGCTTTAACCGCAGGACAGATTATTTATCCTGATATAAATATATCTTACAGAATATCTAAGCTAAATCTAAACCTTTATTCATCTATTACAGGCGGGGATGAGATGAATACGTATTGGAAGTATAAGAAAGAGCATTTTTTATATCATCCTGAAATTAATATTGATGATAGCCCATATATTCAAAATTCTCTGACTAGGGCGGATTTTAGATTTGGATTCAAGGGGAGTATCTTTTCAAGATTTTCGTATAATAATTATATCGGTTACAAGATTAAGCATAATGCAAGTCTGGATTTAATAAGGAAATTTACAGGAGATTACTATACGTATGGACATAGCTATGAAGATTATAATTCTTTTTATATTGCAGGGCAATATAAGGCTCAATTTTCTTCATTCATAGCAGAAGCTAATATTATGTACAGAAATATAGATTTATCAGATAAGTTTGTAGGTTTTGAGCCTGCTGCATTTACAGCAAATATGGGGCTAAAATATTCTATAAGAAACAGAATATATTTAGCTATGTTGTTAGACTGTGCTAGCTCTAGGTATGGTTATATACAAGTTTCTGCTAAAGATAGGCTTAAGGCGTATATACCATCTTATTATGATCTATCATTTAATGCTGAATATAAATTTACACGTAAACTATCTTTTTGGACAAGTATAGATAATATTTTGAATCAGGATATTCAGAGGATTCCTTTATATCCAGATACAGGTATTAGTTTCCATTTGGGAATTTGCTTAAATATGTAATTTTAAGTAAATTTGTAAGATACTTTATTTTATGATAAGTATGGTTATAAGATAATAATTTAATTATATAAAATATGCAAGATACTAATATGACTCAATCTTATGGTGCGGATAGTATAGAGGTCTTAGAAGGCTTAGAGGCTGTAAGAAAAAGGCCCTCTATGTATATAGGAGATATTGGAGAGAGGGGATTACACCATTTGGTTTATGAGGTAGTAGACAATAGTATAGATGAGGCTTTAGCTGGATATTGTACTGATATTGACGTTATTATAAACGAAGATAATTCTATTACTGTAAGGGATAATGGACGAGGTATTCCTACTGGTATGCATCAAAAAGAAGGGCGTTCTGCTCTAGAGGTTGTTTTGACAGTTTTGCATGCAGGAGGTAAGTTTAATAAGTCAAGTTACAAGGTATCTGGTGGTCTTCACGGAGTAGGTGTATCTTGTGTTAATGCCTTATCTGATTCTTTGGTAGCTGAAATACACAGAGATGGAAAAGTTTTTCAGCAACGCTATTCTAAAGGACATCCATTGACAGCTGTTGAGGTTATTGGTAGTGCAGAAGATACTGGTACTACTATTACCTTCCATCCCGATCCTACTATTTTTACAACTACAACAGTGTATAAGTTTGATACTCTGGCTGCTCGTCTAAGGGAATTATCTTATCTGAATAAGGGTATTAAGATTAATCTTACAGATAAAAGAAATTTAGTTGATGAATTTGTAATTGATGAGGCAGGTGATAGTAAGGCAACAGGTAATAAAATATTCAAATCTAAACAATTTTATTCAGAAGAGGGCTTAAAGGAGTTTATACAGTATCTAGATGCTGGAGCTCAGCAGATAATCCCTGAACCTGTGTGTGTAAGTGCCGATGCAATCTTGCCTATTGATATTGCCTTGCAGTATAATGATGGCTTTAGTGAGAAAATATATTCTTATGTAAATAATATTAATACCATAGAGGGTGGAACTCACTTGCAAGGATTTAAAATGGGGCTTTCCCGTTCTCTTAAAAATTATGCAGAAAAGAATAATCTTTTAGCAAAGGCTAAGGTTGAGCTTGCATCAGAAGATTATAGAGAAGGTCTTACTGCTGTGATTTCAGTTAAAGTCGCTGAGCCACAATTTGAGGGGCAGACTAAGACTAAGTTGGGTAATAGTGAGGTTACCTCTGCAGTCTCGCAGGCTACTGCAGCTGCTATGGATATTTATTTGGAAGAAAATCCAAAATTTGCAAAGACCATTATTGATAAGGTCGTAATGGCAGCAACAGCAAGGGCTGCAGCTCGTAAGGCTAGGGATATGGTGCAAAGGAAGTCTGTTATGTCAGGTGCAGGAATGCCGGGTAAATTGGCAGATTGTTCAGAACGTAATCCTGAAAAATGTGAATTGTTTCTTGTTGAGGGTGATTCTGCGGGCGGTACAGCAAAACAAGGAAGGGATAGAAGAATACAGGCGATATTACCATTGAGAGGTAAAATATTGAATGTGGAGAAGGCCGTAGCAAATAAGGCTTTTGAGAGTCAGGAGATTAGAAATATATATACAGCATTGGGTGTAAGTGTTGCACAGGATACTGAAGATGGAGAAAGAAGAATGGATCTGTCTAAGTTACGTTATCATAAGATTATCATAATGACAGATGCCGATGTTGATGGTAGCCATATTTCCACTCTTATATTAACATTCTTTTATAGATACATGTTCGATTTGATAAAGAATGGTTATGTGTATCTAGCTACACCACCACTTTATTTAGTGAAAAAAGGAAAGGAAGAGGTTTATTGTTGGACTGATGCTCAGAGGACTGCTGCAATCGATAGATTGGGTAGAGGTAATGGCTCTGGTGTTAATGTGCAGCGTTATAAAGGTCTTGGAGAGATGAGTGACCAACAGCTTTGGGATACAACAATGAATCCTGAAAGCCGTCTTTTAAGACAGATAACAATAGATAATGCTGCTGAGGCAGAAAGAACTTTCTCTATGTTAATGGGAGGAGATGTACCACCTCGTCGTCAGTTTATAGAGGAAAATGCACATTATGCAAATATTGATGCTTAATAACACTTAAAAAGATTAAACAATGTTAGATATTTTTGATAGAATTTCAAGGGATTCAGGTGGTCCGATAGGTCAGTATTATGAACAGGCCTATGGTTATTACCTATATCCAAGATTAGAGGGGGAATTGGGCCCTCATATGACTTTTAATGGAGTAGAGTGCTTAAATTGGAGCTTGAATAACTACTTGGGGCTGGCAAATCATCCAGAAATAAGAAAGGTTGATGCTCAGGCAGCAAAAGACTGGGGCTTCGCTTATCCTATGGGTAGTCGTATGCTAACAGGACATACCCGTTATCATGAAGAATTAGAAAAAAAGTTTGCAGATTTTGAGCAAAAGGAGGATGCCTTCCTTTTCAACTTTGGCTATCAAGGTATTCTATCAGCTATTGATACATTAGTAGCAAGACACGATGTTATTGTATATGATGCTGAAGCACATGCTTGTTTATTAGATGGCATTAGACTACATGTTGGATATAGCTATAAGTTCAGACATAACGATGCTGAGCATTGCGATCAGATACTTGCAAAAGCTTGTGCTAAGGCAGAGGAACAAGGTGGTGGAGTTTTGCTTATTACAGAGGGTGTATTTGGAATGACAGGAGCCTTAGGTATTTTAGATAAGATAGTTGCACTTAAGAAGAAACATAATTTTAGAATAATGATAGATGATGCTCACGGTTTTGGTATTATGGGTGAGCATGGTAGGGGAACTTCCGAGCATTTTGGTGTAATAGATGGAGTAGATCTGTATATAGCAGCTTTTGCTAAAAGTATGGCCTCTATTGGGGGTTTTATTGCAGGTCCGAGAAAAATCATTAATTATCTTAGACTTAATATGCGTTCACAGGTTTATGCTAAATCAATGCCATTGCCATTAGTTATAGGAAATACTAAGAGAATGGAAATAATAGATAGCCCTGAGGGTGATGAGTTAAGAACAAAGTTGAGGACTATTACTTCTGCATTGCAAAAGGGATTGAGAGACAATGGCTTTGATATTGGTCCCGCTGAGGCTTGCGTATGTCCTGTACTTATTAAGGGTGGTTTGGAAGAGGCTACTCAAGTAGTAAAAGATTTGAGAGAGAATTATAAATTGTTCTGTTCTATTGTAACTTATCCTGTTATACCAAAGGGTATGATTATATTTAGAATTATTGCAACAGCAGTGCATACTCTAGAGGATGTAGAATATACTATCAATTGTTTTAAAGAGATTAGGAACAAGATTGACAAAGGTATCTATGCAAAGGAAATAGCTGCTATGACAATTAAATAGTTATGAAGGATTTTAATCTATCCAAAAGAGAACAGCTTTCATTGGAAAGACAGTTCAATGATAAAGTTATAATAATTACAGGGGCCAGCTCGGGTATCGGGTTGGCTTCTGCTAAATTGTTTTATCTCTTAGGTGCTAAGATTGTTATGGTAGCGAGGAACAAGGAAAAATTGGAACTTGCTGCAAAATCTATCAATAAAGATCTGTCTAACATACTTGTAATTCCTAGCGATGTGTCTATTGCTTCACAGTGTGAAAGTATGGTACAAAAGACCTTAGAGCATTTTTCTCGTATAGATATACTTATCAATAATGCTGGCATTGTTATGAGAGCAATGTTTAAGGATGTAGACTTATCTGTTCTTCATAAACTTATGGATATAAATTTTTGGGGTACAGTTAATTGTACAAAATATGCCTTGCCTCATCTTTTGCAATCTAAAGGCTCTGTTGTAGGAGTAGTGTCTATTGCTGCATATTCACCTTTACCTGCCCGCAGTGCCTATGCTTCTTCTAAATTTGCTATTAGAGGTTTTTTAGAT
The DNA here is from genome assembly GCA_029257745.1 of Candidatus Cryptobacteroides sp. GTDB lineage: Bacteria > Bacteroidota > Bacteroidia > Bacteroidales > UBA932 > Cryptobacteroides. The sequence continues at coordinate 31,686 of JARIAS010000015.1, forward strand.
ACTTTAAGGGTGGAACATTTGTACGATGATTTACATGTTATGGTCTTTGCACCTGGTTATACTGCATCAAATATTCGAAATACAGCACTAAGGGCAGATGGCTTGGCACAAGGAGAAAGTCCCTTAGATGAGTCTAAGCTAATGTCTGCTGAAGATTGTGCCATACATCTTGCTAAGGGACTTGCATCTAGAAAATCTGAGCTAATACTCACATTTTTAGGTAAGATAACAGTCTTGCTACAAAAATTTTTCCCTCGTTTATTAGATAAATTGACTTATAATTATATATCAAAAGAGCCTAATAGCCCTTTTAAGAAAGCTAAAGATGATAAATAGATCCAAATTACCGAAATCAGTAAAAATATATCTAAGTCTAGTTATTTTTTTTCTGATTCTGACATTTATAATGCCACGTAGTACTTCTTTTAATTATGATTATAAAAAAGGTACTCCTTGGGCTTATGATAATTTAGTGTCACAATTTGATTTTCCTATTTTGAAGTCATCTCAACAACTTCAAAGAGAAAGAGAGGCATTGAGCTCTAATTATGAGCCATATTATAACTTTGATAATCAAGTATATCCAAAAATTGAAAAAGAAATACTTGAATATGATTTTTCAGATATAGAAATAAACAAAGCAAAATTACTTTTCTTTCTTTCATCTGCATATAAAAGAGGGGTAATAGTAGAGGTTAATGATGATTTTGGTACAAGTAATGCTGATTATCTTTTTATACAAAAAGGGAAAAGAGTATCTAAATATCCAATTTCTGAAGTTTATACAATATCGTCATTAAAACAGGATTTATTGTCATATATTGATTCTGACAATAGTATGGATATAGATTCATTATTGAATTCTGTTTCTTTTTGGACTATATTGAAAGCTAATCTAATTTATGATAAAGAGAGTACGGAATTGGTACATGAGCAAAATACAAGAGTAATTTCTACAACTCAAGGATATATCACAAAGGGAACAGTCTTAGTCTCAAAAGGAGAATTAGTAACAGCTGAGATACAGCAGATATTAGATTCATATAAAGCTGAATATAAGCAGAGTGTCTCATATAATGGTCCTGTCTTTTTCTTATGGTTAGGCAATGCGATAATATCATTTATCATCTCAGTATTACTTTTCTTCTCAATACTTTTTGCAAGGCCTAGTATTTTTAATAGTTATAGGAAGTTTATTTTTATTATTTTTATAGTACTGAGTGCTATATTACTTACTTTATTTATAGATAGTTATAAGCCTAGGGCTTTGTACATAATACCATATTATGTGATAGCTCTTTATTTTATGGCCTTTTTTAAGAAAAGGGTGATAGTGCCTGTTTACATCATATCTCTTATACCATTATTGCTTTTTGCCCATAATGGAATTGAGCTGTTTTTTATGAATATTTTGAGTGGTATACTTGCTTTATATATATATCCTTTCTTTTCTCAAAGTTGGAAGCAGTTTGTAATGGCATTTATTATATTTATCACAATGCTTACCGCTTATATAGGTTTCAAACTTACCACGGATTTGTATGCAGTAGCTGATTGGAAAATAATTCTGTACATTTTTATTGGTTCTTTGCTGGAAATTGCAGTTTATCCACTAATCTATTTATTTGAAAAAATGTTCTCATTATTGTCAGATTGGAGATTGAGGGAACTTACAGATACTAATAATAAATTATTATTGAACTTGGCAGAGAATGCCCCGGGTACTTTTCAGCACTCTTTGCAGGTGATGAATATTGCTGGCTATGCAGCTAGAGCTATTGAAGCAGATGAGTTATTAATCAGGGCAGGAGCTTTATATCACGATATAGGGAAGACAAAAAATCCTCAATGTTTTGTTGAAAATGAAAGTGTAAGGGGGGCTTATCATAAGGATTTAAGTCCTATCGAGAGTGCAAGGGATATAATAAAGCATGTAGAAGATGGCTTGCAATTGGCAAAGGAACATAAGTTGCCTAAAGAATTACAAGATTTTATTATAAGCCACCATGGTACAACTAGAGTAGGCTATTTTTATAATAAGTATATTAATGATGGAGGTGATCCTGCTGATAAAGATCAATTTACCTATCCTGGTATGAAGCCTCAGACAAAAGAACAGGTGATATTAATGTTGGCAGATACATTAGAAGCAGCATCTAGGACTTTACAGGATACATCGGAGAAATCTTTTGAGGATTTTGTAGAAAAGATGACAGCTTTAAAGATATCAGAGGGGCAGTTTGATGAGGCTGATATAACTATAAGGGAGTTAAATGAGGTAAAGAAAAGCCTTAAAAGCTATCTTGCACAAATATATCATGACAGAATTGCCTATCCACAACGTAGAAATAGATTGAAAAAATAAGAAATTTTGCTTATTTTTGTTTGCTAAATTGAAATAAGAAATAAATAATATATAATAATGAGAATTGAACAACAACAAATCGACAATCTTAATATTCAACTTACCTTGAATATGTCGAATGAGGATTACGCTTCAATTGAAAAAAAGAAGCTAAATGATAGAAGAAGGACTGCAGAGATTAAGGGCTTCCGTAAGGGAATGGCACCAATGTCTTTAATTCAAAGATTTTATGGTGAGCAGGCCTTGTTAGAAGCAGTAAATGAAGTTATTTCTACTGAATTAAATAACTTCATCAAAGAAAATAATCTTGAATTGATAGGAGAGCCTCTTTCAAGTGAAGATCATCCAGAGATAGATTGGAAGTCTGGTAATGATTTTGTTTTTAAGTTTGATATAGCTAAAAAGCCAGAGCTTAATATAGAGGTTTCAGAAGCTGATAAACTTGCATATTATAATATTACTGTTACAGACCAGGCAAAGGCAGAATTGAAGGAGAATATGCTTAAACAAGTAGGTTCTCTTCAAGATACAGATACAGCAAAGGCTAATGATTTTGTTATTGTCGATTTTACAAATGAAACAAGGGAACAAAAGTCAGCTTACGTTGCAATAGATAAGGTGGCAGAGTCTTCACGTCAGCTTTTCTTAGATGCTAAGGTTGGTGATAGCTTTGAGCTTAATGTGACAGAAGCTTTTGCTGATGAGGTAGATAGAGCTTACATGTTAGGCGTAAAGAAAGAAGAGCTAGCAACTTTAAATCCTGTATTTAAGGTTGAAATTAAACAGATTAAGACCTTCGTATCAGCAGAGGAAAATCAGACAACATATGATAAATTGTTTGGAATAGAGGCAGTAAAGAGCCCTGAAGAGTTTAATAAGGCAATAGAGGATAGATTAGTTTCTAACTATAAAGAAGAGGCTGATTATAAACTTTCTAAGGATATTAAACAATATTTCCTTACTAAATCAAATATAGATTTGCCAGAGGCATTCTTAAAGAGATGGTTGTTACATATCAATGAGGGTAAGTTTACAATGGAAGATATAGAGAAAGATTTTTCTTCATTCTTAGATGATTTCCGTTGGGAACTTATACGTAACTTCATGATGAAGAAATATAATCTAGAGTTAAAGCGTGAAGACCTTGTAGAGGCAGCTAAATCTTTAGCATCATACCAATATGCTATGTATGGCATGTCAAATGTTCCTGAGGATATGCTTAATCAATTTGCAGAGAGAATGTTAGAGGATGAGCGTCAGGCTAGGGCATTATATGACCAGGTCGTGGATAAGATGGTGGTAGAAGCCCTTAGAAAGGATATAAAGCTTGATGAAAAAGAAATTACTATTGATAAATTCCGTGAGTTAGCATAGTTATGGATAAAAACGAATTTGAGAGATTCGCGAGAGGGGGTTGTGGAATTTCATCCATGACCCTTCATCGTTATGAGTCAGTAATAAATGGATATATAAATCCTACTATTATAGAAGAAAGGCGTCTGAATGTTGCTTCTATGGATGTGTTCAGTCGTTTGATGATGGATAGAATTATCTTTTTAGGGGTGCCAATAGATGCAGATGTTGCAAATATTATACAGGCACAACTACTCTTTCTAGCTTCCACTGACCCTAAGGCAGATATATCATTGTATATAAATACGCCTGGAGGTGAAGTTTATGCCGGCTTAGGTATTTATGATACTATGCAACTGATAGAGCCTGATGTGGCGACAATATGTACAGGCTTGGCAGCATCTATGGGCTCTGTTCTTTTGTGTGCAGGTCAAAAAGGAAAGCGTTCATGTCTTCCACATTCTAAGGTGATGATACATCAGCCTTTAGGAGGTGCAAGAGGTCAGGCTTCAGATATATTGATCGAAGCAAAAGAGATAGAAAAAATAAGGGAAGAATTATATCAGATTATTTCTAGCCATAGTGGCAGGCCTTATGATAAGGTATTCGAAGATGCTGACAGGAACTTTTGGATGAATGCACAGGAAGCAAAGTCTTATGGTATGATTGATGATATATTAACAAAAAGGAAATCAAGTGAGTAAGCAATACAATAAAAACCAATGTATGTTTTGTGGCAGGAATGAGCATCAGGTTCCTGTCCTACTTAAAGGAATGCATAGTTCTATTTGTAGTGATTGTGTAAAGGGGGCATATGATATTTTAGAGACTAATAATGTGTCTCATGCTCAAAGCTCACATACTCATAATGAACATAAGCATAATGATATTCCATTAAAGACACCTGTTCAGATAAAGGAATATCTGGATAAGTATGTAGTTGGACAAGATAGGGCAAAAAAACTTTTAGCTGTATCTGTGTATAATCATTATAAGAGGATAAATCATAATCATAGCTCATCAAAAGATGAAATAGAACTAGAAAAGTCTAATATACTATTAGTTGGACCAACAGGAAGTGGTAAAACTTTGCTGGCTAAGACTATATCTAGGCTTTTAGATGTGCCTTTTACAATAGTTGATGCGACAGTATTGACTGAGGCAGGTTATGTTGGTGAAGATGTTGAAAGTATTTTAACTAGATTGTTGCAGGAGGCTGATTATGATGTCTCTAAGGCAGAGAGGGGAATAGTCTTTATAGATGAAATAGATAAGATTGCACGAAAAAGTGACAATCCTAGTATTACTAGGGACGTGTCTGGAGAAGGAGTACAGCAGGCCATGTTAAAGCTTTTAGAGGGTAATGTCGTAAATGTTCCACCAAAGGGTGGTCGTAAGCATCCTGATCAAGATTTTATTAAAATAAATACTCAAAATATATTATTTATTTGTGGTGGGGCTTTTGAAGGTATAGAAAGGAGAATTGCTCAAAGGCTTAATACACAGATTATTGGTTATAATAGAACTAAGACACAAGAGGTAGATAAGGATAATCTACTGAAATATGTAGATTCATCAGATTTACGTTCATATGGTCTGATACCAGAGATTGTTGGTAGATTGCCTGTACTTTGCTATTTAGATTATTTGGATAAAGATACTCTTAGAAAAATATTGATAGAGCCTAAAAATTCTCTGATTAGTCAATATGTTAAATTATTTGATTTAGATGGTATTAAACTCATAGTTAAACCTGAGGTATTAGACCTTATAGTTGATACCGCTATTGAGAATAAATTAGGTGCTAGAGGACTTCGTTCTATCTGTGAGAAAATATTTGGAGATGCTATGTATGAGGCACCTTCATTACATCACAAGACTTTCACAGTATCCTTGTCATATGCACAGAAACATTTGAATGAACATCAAAATTAAATAAATGAAGAATTATATAGAAAAACATAAAGAGAGATTTTTTGAGGAGTTATTTTCCTTACTTAGGATACCATCTGTAAGTGCAAAAGCAGAGCATAGAGAAGACATAGATAAGTGTGCAAATAGCTTAAAGAATTTGCTACTTGAGGCAGGAGTAGACAGGGCAGAGATTTATCCGACAGAGGGCAATCCTGTTGTATATGCAGAAAAAATATTAAATCCAGAATATAAGACAATTCTTATATATGGACATTATGATGTACAACCTGCTGAGCCTTTTGAACTTTGGAATAATCCACCTTTTGAGCCTGTAATTCATGATGGAGCAATTTGGGCAAGGGGGGCTAATGATGATAAAGGTCAGCTGTTTATGCACCTTAAAGCCTTTGAATATGTTTTGGCTTCGGGTAAATTAAAACATAATGTCAAGTTTATTTTTGAAGGAGAAGAAGAGGTAGGAAGCAAGTCTTTAGCACCTTGGGTAAGAGAGCATAAGGACTTATTGGCAGCAGATATAATACTTGTATCTGATACTACTATGATTTCAGAATCTGTGCCATCTATAAATTGTGGTATGCGTGGTCTAGCATATCTTGAGTTGAAGGTTACAGGGCCTAATAAGGACTTACATTCAGGACATTATGGTGGGGCAATTGCCAATCCTATAAATACTCTTTGTGATATGATTTCTTCACTAATAGATAATGATGGTCGTATTACAATACCAAATTTTTATGATAAGGTTGTAGACTTATCTAAGGAAGATAGGGCTATGTTAGCTAGGGCACCTTTTGACCAAAAAGAATTTAATTCATTTATTGATATAGATGAAGTTAAGGGGGAAAAAGGTTATACTACAATGGAGAGAGTAGGTATTCGTCCTAGCCTTGATGTTTGTGGTATATGGGGAGGCTATACAGGAGAAGGTGCAAAGACCGTATTACCATCTTATGCCTGTGCTAAAATCTCTATGAGGTTGGTTCCTAATCAAGTTTCTAAAGAGATAACAGAGTTATTGAAATCTCATTTAGAGAATATAGCTCCAAAATATGTTAAGGTGGAAGTCAAGGCTTTAGAAGGGGGAAATGGTTTTTTAATTCCAATATCTTCAGATGCTTACAAGGCAGCATCTAGAGCAATGGCAGAGGTCTATGGCATAGAACCAGTACCTAGTAGGGGAGGAGGAAGTATACCTGTTTTAGCTGATATGCAAGAAATTTTAGGTATTGATCCATTGCTTATGGGCTTTGGACTAGAGCGTGATACAATACATTCACCTAATGAGAGTTATCTTTTAAAGCAACTTTTTGCAGGTATGGAGTCTATTGCAAAATTTTATGAATATTATAAATAGTCAGTATGAATATAGATTTTCTTTATAAACAGATTCAGGAAAAGAAAACAATGCTCTGTGTAGGCTTAGATACAGATATTAGTAAGATTCCAGAGCATATATCAATGATAGATTTTAATAAGGCTATTATTGATGCAACTGCCCCATATTGTATAGCCTATAAGCCTAATCTTGCTTTTTATGAAGCATATGGGCTAGAAGGTATGAGACTATTAGAGCAGACAGTGGATTACATTAGGACTAATTATCCGGAGCAGTTTATAATATCTGATGCAAAGAGGGGAGATATAGGTAATACTGCAAAAATGTATGCAAAGTCATATTTTGAAACAATGGACTTTGATGCTGTAACACTTGCACCATATATGGGGGAAGATTCCGTGCTTCCTTTCTTAGAGTATAAAGATAAGTTTGCAATAGTCGTGGCTCTTTCTTCTAATACATCAGCACAAGATTTTCAGTTTATACAAGAAAATGATAAGCCTCTATATCGTAAGGTTATAGAAAAAATGATGAGTATATCTACTCCTGATAATATGATGTTCGTGATTGGAGCAACAAAGGCAGATATGTTGTCAGATATAAGAACATATTGCCCTGACAATTTTTTTCTTGTTCCAGGAGTAGGTGCTCAAGGAGCTTCTGACAAAGATGTTATAAAATATGGATTAAACTCTAAGGGAGGGCTTTTAATTAATTCCTCAAGGGCAATATTATATGCTTCTAATAAACAGGATTTTGCAGAAAAGGCAGCTGAAATAGCAATGAATACAGCTAGATTGTAGCCTAAAATACAGATAATAATTACCACATAAATTAATAAATATGAAAACTGATATTGAAATAGCTAGAGAAACTGTCTTGGAACCTATATCTAATATTGCAGAAAAGTTGAATATAGATGATGAGGCCCTGCATCCTTATGGAAGATATATTGCTAAGATAGATCCTAAACTTATAAATAAAAAGAAAGATAATTCTAGGCTTATATTAGTATCTGCTATAACACCAACAAAAGCAGGTATAGGCAAAACTACTGTGTCTATTGGTTTGGCCTTAGGTTTACAAAGAATAGGTAAAAAGGCAATAGTGGCTCTTAGAGAACCTTCCTTGGGACCTTGTTTTGGAATGAAGGGCGGGGCAGCAGGAGGAGGTTATGCTCAAGTTTTGCCTATGGACAAGATTAACCTACATTTTACAGGAGATTTTCACGCTATTACCTCAGCCAATAATATGTTATCAGCTTTGGTAGATAATTATGCCTATCAAAATAGAAATAATGAACAAGGCTTGAGTCGTATTATATGGCGTAGGGTCTTGGACGTTAATGATAGAAATTTAAGAAGTATAGTATCAGGTCTTGGTGGAACAGCTAATGGCTTAACCACAGAAACTGGTTTTGATATAACTGCGGCATCAGAGATAATGGCTATTCTATGTCTATCTAAGGATATAAATGATTTACGTCGCAGGTTAGATAATATATTATTAGGCTATAAAAAGGACTCTACGCCATTTACAGTTAAAGATTTAGGTGTTGGAGGTGCTTTAACTGTATTACTTAAAGATGCAATGATGCCTAATCTTGTTCAGACAACAGAAGCTAGTCCTGCAATAATACATGGAGGCCCATTTGCTAATATTGCCCATGGCTGTAATTCCATTATAGCAACTAAGACTGCTTTATCATTAGCAGATTATACTATAACAGAGGCAGGCTTTGCAGCAGATTTAGGGGCTGAAAAATTCTATGATATAAAATGTAGAAAGGCTGATTTGCATCCATCATTAACTATATTAGTTGCGACAGCACAGGCTTTGAAGATGCACGGAGGTATAGGAGAAAAAGAACTTAAGACTGAGAATATAGATGCTATTACAAAGGGCTTTGCGAATATGGATAAACATATAAAAAATATCAAGTCCTTTGGTCAGACTGTTCTTGTATGTATTAACAAATTCCCAAGTGATACTCAAGCTGAGATAGAGGCTATCAGGGCTCATTGTAAAGAAATAGCTGTGCCATTTGCTGTAAATACTTCATTTTCAGAGGCAAGTGCGGGAGCAGAGGATTTAGCACGCTTGGTAGTTGATACAATAGATAAAAGTCCATCAGGGCCTCTTACTTTTGCTTATGACTTAGATGAGGATATAAAGAGTAAGATTGAAGCTGTAAGTACAAAGATATATGGAGCATCATCTGTAAAGTATTCATCTTTAGCACTTAAGCATATTAAAGAAATAGAAGCAATGGGATATGCAGATTTTCCTATATGTGTAGCTAAAACTCAGTATTCTTTTTCAGATGACCCAAAGAGATATGGTGCAGTCAGTGGTTTTAATTTAACTGTCGATGATGTTATTGTAAATGCTGGTGCAGAAATGATTGTAGTCGTAATGGGCAATATAATGAGGATGCCTGGTTTGCCAAAAGAACCGTCTGCATTGAAAATAGATATAGTAAATGGTGAGATAGAAGGTTTAAGTTAATTGCTTATATATTAAATTATTATAAAGAGGCATTGGTGAATTTTCCAATGCCTCTTTTGTTATATGTTATACTTTTATTCTTATCTTATGATTAAGATATTTTTTATTGAAGATAGTACCAATTTTTATAAAGTACAGTTTATTGATTTTTAAGATATTCATCGAAGTATTGGCTCACCTTATTCATCAAGTGTACCCTCCATGCTCCATATACATTATGCTCTGATTTTGGATAAGGGAAGTAGTCTAGTTGTACATTATGTTCAATACATTTTTGTACAAAGCTAAGACTATGTTGCCATACAACAGTATTATCTATTGCTCCTTGACATATAAGAAGTTTTCCTTTAAGCTTATCAATATTATTCATTAAACTTACTTTTTCAAAGCCTTTAAGATTAGTTTCTAGAGTCTCCATATACCTTTCGCCATACATGACTTCATACCATTTCCAATCTATAACAGGTCCTCCTGCTACCCCCACTTTGAAGGTGTTAGGATAGTTAGTAAGTAGGCTGATAGTCATAAAACCTCCATAGCTCCACCCATGTACTCCTATGCGTGATTTGTCTACATAGCTAAGACCTTTTAGCATATTTATACCTTCCATCTGGTCAGCCATTTCTACTTGTCCACATTGCTTATGAATTGCGTTTTCAAAGTCTCTACCCCTGTTTTCTGTTCCTCTGTTGTCTTGTACATATACTATGTATCCTCTTTCCGCCATATACATCTCCCACAATCCCATACCTGCAAGCCATGAGTTTTTAACTAATTGAGAATGAGGGCCTCCATATACATATAGTATTACAGGATAAGTCTTAGTAGAGTCAAACTGTGCAGGGTAGGTCATTCTATAATAGTTGTCGTATTTGCCGTCAGCACTTTTTATTTTGCCAAGAATTACCTTGCAACTTTCTTTTTCAGCAAGAGGATTAGGTGATGAAATAAGTATCTTTTTAAAATCTTTATTTGTAGCAGATATTACACATATATTAGGTGTATCTATATTGCTATAACTGTCTACATAGTACTTGCAATCATTGCTTAAACTGATATTGTGCCATGCTCTTTCCTTAGTAAGTTGTTCTGGCTTTTTAAATTTAATATCTTGTATAGATAAATCTTTATTTTGTACTTTTATACGGAAGAGATGATTTTCAATAGGTGATATTTCTGCTGAACTATAATATATATATACTCCATCATTACCTATGTATTTTACATCTGCATCAACATTAGTAATTCTTCTAATATCCCCTTTAAAATCAATCAAATAGAGGTTCTGATAGCCGCTAATATTTTTACTGGTATATATATAATATGGACTTGATTTTAAAGATGAAAGAGGGTATTGAGGCTCAATAAATTTATCATTATGTTCTTTAAGTAAACAAGTTATGAATTTACCTGTATTGCTGTCATACATATTTAAATTCATATTCTTCTGTGACCTGTCAAGCACCATTACAAAGATATACTTATCATCAGAGGACCAACTTATGTTGCTCAAGTATCTTTCTTTACTAAAGTCATTAATATCCAAATAGATAGTCTTGCCTGTATCCGTATTGTATACGCCTAAGCTTATCTGTTCTGAAGCCATGCCATTCATAGGATATTTTATGCTTTTAAGGCTTCCTGTTCTTGTGCTTATGTCTAGCAGAGGAAAGCTTGTAACATTGCTTTCGTCTTTCTTATAAAAGGCTAGTTTCCTTCCATTATTAGACCAAAAGCTTCCCGTGCTAATTCCAAATTCATTTCTACTCACGCTTTGTCCATAGCTAATATTAGGGTCATCGCTTTGAGCAACAATTTGCTTTTCTGAGTTTTGACCTATGATATATAGATTATTATCTAAGCAGAATGCTGTAAAAGCAGGTCCGTTATTTATAAACTTGGCCTCTTTTTCTATGTTAATATTGTCAGAAGTATTCCTATTATAAGCTCTGAAGATTAGCTCCTTCGTGTCAAAACATCTGTAAGACATATCCTTGTAGCTGTAATATATATAATTGTTGTCCTTCCAATAACCATATATTCTTTTAGGATACATGTTTGGATTATTGACAGCATCTTCCATACTTAATTTTTCCCCATTATGTGCGGGAGAAATGCCTATAATATGACTTTGTGCATGAGATGTTACCATAGCAGATACTAGGCTTAGTGTTAGTAATATTCTTTTTATCATAATTATATAGTTTAAATCTTAAAGTTCAATTCCCAATTACATATGCTGGATATGTATGGCATAATAGCAAGTGCTAGTTTTTTATGTCCTTTATAATTGGGGTGAGAGACCTCTCCTAATTCCCCTTTCTTTGCTAGAATATATTTACTTATGCTCATATATGCAACATTTTGTAAGTCACTCTCTCTGAGGCTTCTTTGTATATATTCAGAGATCATTGGGTTGTATGCACCTGCAATACATAAAATAGGGTGAGAGTCCCCATAGTTGCTTTTTACTTGTTTTAGAAGTCTAAGATATTTTTTGCTAAAACTTTCAATTATAGGTTGTTTAAATGCAGAGAAGTCATTTGTTCCAAGATATATAATGCTTATATCTGGCTTTTTGCTTAATGAATTAGCATTCCAAAGTATATCCTTGTCCTCGTCTAGACTTCTTTTATACCTGTCAGGCATATATACTCCTTTGCATATGTCATTGTAATTTCTTGTTACTCCCATTCCTGAATGTGCTATTAAAATATAGTCAGCATTAAAATGATGAGCTATAAGTGCAGCATAAGATAGATTGCAGTTTTGATGTGCAGGGTTATAGCCCATAAAAGGATTATCGCTTTCCGTTCCAAAACCACAGGTATATGAATCACCTATATACTCTATAAGCCTATTTTTAGAGGAAGGTGCATCTAAAAATTCTCCATCAGTATGAAATGATTTAAAAGTAGTAGTACCTTGATCTCCTTCAGTTCTCTTTTGAATAATAATCTTGTGGCTCAAGTTATTAGTATCTATATCTTCATATAGATTTATAAGTTCTTCATTACTAATAGTTATAACCTTATCTGCAGGCTCTGACATTTCTTTATCTATCCATATGTTAAAGTAATTTTTCTTAGTGTCACTAGCACTAAGATTTAAGTAGTTACCTTTAAATTTGACACATACATATACGCCTGACCATGAGAAGCTAATATGATTATTTGTATTCACTATACGTCCAATGTATGTTATTTTGTTACTATTGGCATATATTGAGCTTTCCTTATAATTTGTATTAATTGATGACATAGTATAAATTATATTGGCTGAATTTTCTTACAACAAGCCGTTAATTATTTATGTTTATTGCAAATATAAGTAGAAATAGCTAATTTTTATTAAAAATTACTTGTAAATCAAAATCAAATTTCTTATTATTGCAATGGTTTAGTTAGTAAGAATCATAATGTATTCTTGACAATAAAATAACTTTTTGCAACTTATTCGTTCTACTACTATTATTCGCACTTATGATTTGGTGTCCGAATACTTTCAATTTGTTATTTTTTCTTAACAAGATATATTAAACAACAATATATTTATTACTATTTATTAACAATAATTAAGCAAGTTTCTATGAGAAAAAACTTATTGCTATTAGTCTCATTGCTTTTCGTTAGCGTGGGAACATTGCTGGGTCAAGAACTTAAAGAAGTTACGGGCGTAGTTATCTCTAAAGAGGATAATTTGCCTATTATTAGTGCTTCGGTTTTTGTTAAAGGCACAAAAGTCGGTACTGTTACTGACGAAAAAGGTAACTTTAAATTGACAAATCTACCTTCAAATGCTAAATTTCTTATCGTTTCATACATTGGTATGAAAGATGAAGAAGTTGCCATTAAGTCTGGAAAGATGAGGATTGTTCTAGGTCCGGACTCTGAAAAACTTAATGAAGTTGTCGTTACTGGTATGTCTCAGACCGATAAGAGATTATTTACAGGAGCGACTGATCAGTTAAAGGCAGATAAGGTAAAAATAGATGGTATGGCTGATATTAGTCGTGGACTTGAAGGCCGTGCTGCCGGTGTATCTATACAGAATGTTTCTGGTACTTTCGGTACAGCTCCTAAAATTAGGGTGCGTGGTGCTACATCAATCTATGGTAGCAGTAAACCACTTTGGGTTGTAGATGGTGTTATACAGGATAATGTCGTAGATGTTGGTGCAGATGCTTTGTCTTCTGGAGATGCTCTAACATTGGTTAGTTCTGCAATAGCCGGTTTGAACCCTGATGATATTGAAAGTTTTCAAATATTAAAGGATGGTTCTGCAACATCTATCTATGGTGCAAAAGCTATGGCAGGTGTGATTGTTATTACTACTAAAAAAGGTAAGAAGGGTGTAAGCAGTATAAATTATACAGGAGAGTATACTTACAGATTGATACCATCTTATAATACCTTTAACATTATGAATTCGCAGGATCAAATGCGTATTTATCAAGAGTTAGAGGAAAAGGGTTGGTTAAATTATGCTACTGTATATAGGGCTCCAACTAGTGGCGTATATGGTAAAATGTTCCAACTTACACGTCAGTATGATCCTATTACAAAGCAGTTCGCATTGGAGAATACCCCTGAGGCTCGTGCAAGATATTTAAGAGAGGCAGAGATGAGGAATACAGATTGGTTCCAAGAACTTTTCAATCACTCTGTTATGATGAATCATTCGGTAAGCATGTCAACAGGTAGTGATAAATCTACATCTTATATATCATTATCAATGATGAATGACCCGGGTTGGATGCGTCAGAGTAAAGTTTCTCGTTATACAGCTAATCTTAATAACACATATAACTTTACAAAGTCTTTCTCGTTTACAGGCTTGGCTAATGTGGCTTATCGTACACAAACTGCCCCAGGAACAGTAGGACAACAAAGCGATGCCGTTGGTGGTTCAGTATCACGTAATTTTGATATTAATCCATATTCTTACGCTTTAAATACATCTCGTACATTGGATCCTAATGAATATTACACTAGGAATTTTGCACCATTCAATATTAAGCATGAGTTGAATAATAACTATATAGAATTGGATGTTGTAGATTTGAAATTCCAAGGAGAATTAAAGTGGAGACATAAATCTGGACTTCAATTAAGTGCATTGGGTGCAGTAAAATATAGTTCTGTATCTCAACGTCATATGATAAAGGACTTTTCTAATCAGGCTTTAGCATTCAGAGCTATGGGTGATGCTACTATTATTCAACGTAATAGTTGGCTTTATACTGACCCTGATAAGCCAAATGAGTTGCCTCAGACAGTGCTTCCTAAGGGCGGTTTTTATAATACATCTCACTATTCATTAAATAGTTATGATTTTAGAACAACTGCTACATACAATAAGAGTTTCTTAGATACTCATATTGTAAACTTATTTGGAGGAATGGAGATTAATCAACAAGATAGGTCTAGTGATGGTTTTGATGGTGTAGGTATGCAGTATGATAATGGAGAACTTCCATTTGTAAATTACTTTTATTTTAAGCAATTAGTGGAGAAAAACTCAAATTATTATGGTTTAAGTCATAGTAATAGTCGTCAGGTAGCATTCTTTGGAACAGGTACATATTCTTATAAGGGACGTTACACATTTACAGGTACTGTGCGTTATGAGGGTACAAACCGTTTGGGTAAATCTCGTACTGCAAGATGGTTGCCTACATGGAATATAGCAACGGCTTGGAATATGCATGAGGAGTCATGGTTCCATAAATTACAACCTGCTCTTTCTCATTTGTCATTAAAAGCGTCCTACTCTCTAACAGCAGATGCAGGTCCAAGTTCAGTTGCAAACTCTACTGTGATAATATCTTCTTTCAACCCTTGGAGACCTCAGGCTTCTGTTAAAGAATCTGGTTTGATAATTGATGATTTGGAAAATTCAGATCTTACTTATGAGAAAAAGCATGAGCTTAATTTAGGTATAGATTTAGGTTTATTGGATAATAGAGTTAATTTTACTGCTGACTGGTATAAGAGAAATAACTTTGACCTTATAGGCTGGATTACAACTCAGGGTGCAGGTGGTCAGGTTAATAGACTTGGAAACGTAGCCTCTATGCAGTCATCAGGTTTGGAGTTTACCTTATCAACTAAGAATGTGAAAACAAAAGACTTCTCTTGGACAACAGACTTTATATTTGGATATAGCCAAACTAAAATTACTAAGCTTAAGACAAGAAATCATTTGTTTGGTCTAATTAGAGGTGGAGGATTTGCATTGGAAGGTTACCCTCATAGAAGTTTGTTCTCTATACCATTTAAGGGCTTAAACGATAGAGGTTTACCGACATTTGAGATGGTTGATGAAGCAGGAAATCATATAGATGTAAATAATACTAATTATTCTGATATTAATTTTCAGCAGTTAGAGCATCTAGATTATTTAAAATATGAAGGCCCTGCAGATCCTACTATTAATGGTAGCTTTGGTAATATATTTACATATAAGAATTGGAAATTAAATGTATTTATTACTTATTCAGCAGGTAATGTTCTTCGTCTAGATCCTATCTTTAGTTCATCTTACTCAGACTTAGATGCTTCTGCAAAAGATTTTAAGAATCGTTGGGTTGTACCAGGAGATGAAAGGACTACTACTGTTCCAGTAATAGCAAGTCGTAGGGATGTATATAATTCTTCTAACTTGTTTATGGGTTACAATGCTTATAACTATTCGACAGAGAGGGTAGCAAGTGGTTCATTCGTCAGAATGAAAGAAATTTCTCTTACATACTCTTTACCAAGTAAATTGTTGAAAAAGAGTGTTCTAAAGTCTGCATCCTTAAAACTTCAAGGAACAAACTTATTCTTGATATATGCAGATAAGAAGTTAAATGGTCAGGATCCTGAGTTCTTCCGTTCAGGTGGTGTATCAGCTCCTGTTCCTCAGCAATTTACCTTTACAGTTCGTCTAGGATTTTAATTTTTAAGAGAAGACAAATATGAATAAAAATATAAAAAATATAGCTGTAGGTGTTTTCCTATCATTGTCATTAGTATCTTGTGAAAAGTTTTTGGATAAACTTCCAGATAGTAGGGCTGAAATTAATACCACAGCAAAGGCACAGCAGTTATTAGTCTCTGCATATCCTAATGTGGATCCTATGATGATATATGAACATCGTACTGATAATGCAATGGATAATGGTGCTAAGCATGGAGATGCTCCATTGTTTATACAACAAAACTATTTTTGGCAAGATATTACTGATACTGATTGGGATGCTCCTGAAGCTTTATGGGGTAGTGCATATTTTGCAATTGCAACTGCAAACCAGACACTAGCTTCTTTGGAAAAATTGCCTAAGGATAAGTTAAGTCCAGCTGTAAGGGGTGAGGCACTATTATGTAGGGCTTATGCTCACTTTCTATTGGTAAATACTTTCTCACGTCCTTATAATCCTGAGACTGCAGATGTGGACTTAGGTATACCTTATGTAACAAAGTTAGAAACAAAAATAGGTACAAGTTACGATAGAGGCACAGTAAAAGAAGTATATGAAAATATAGAGAAAGATATTCTTGAAGGTATAGCTTTAATAGATGATTCTGCGTATTCAGTACCTCTATATCATTTTAATACTAGGGCAGCAGCAGCCTTTGCTTCACGTTTTTATATTTATTATCAAAAATGGGAGAAGGCCTTGGAATATGCTAATAAAGCAATTCCTGAAGACCCATCAGCTTCGCTAAGGGATATTAAATATTATACAACATTAGCTCAGAGCTCAGAGTGGAGAGATCGTTTCTCTAGTAAGGATGAACCAGCTAATTTATTGCTGATTCCTTTACGTTCTATATGGGGAAGAAGTTATTATACTCCTAGATATGGAAATTCATTAGCAATTACAGATGCTCTTACTTATCGTTCATCTGGACCTTATGGTAGTCTTGAACATTTTGGCTTATTGTTTGGTAGTTCGTCGTATCCTATTAAGTTTCAGCCTAAGTATGGTGAGTTTTTTGAAATAACAAATGTTACAGCAAGGACAGGTCAACCTCACGTTGTTGCCTTGGCTTTTACAACTGATGAGACCTTAATGTGTCGTGCCGAGGCTGAGATTATGTTAAAACAATATGATAAGGCAGCAAGGGATCTATCTTATTGGTATGTTAAGAAAGGTGGACATGCTGCAAGTGTTCAGGAGATTGTTGATTTTTATACTAATAGAAAAGAATCTGAGACAAGGGATATTGATGCAGGTAATTTAAATCCTTGGTTACGACTAGTCAAAGATTTAAATCCAAGTTTTACAATTGAGGATGATACTCAGAGAATGATGCTACAAGCTCTTTTGCACGCCCGTAGAATAGAGGTTATATATAGTGGCTTGCGTTGGTTGGATATTCGTAGATATGGTATTGAAGTTATACACAATGTGTTTGAGAAGGAAAGTGTAGTTCTTAAAGCTAATGATATTAGGAATACTATACAGATACCTTTATCAGTTATAGCAGCAGGTATTCCAGCTAATCCGA
>JARIAS010000076.1 GCA_029257745.1 Candidatus Cryptobacteroides sp.
TAATTAAAATTACTCGTAATTTGTAATCATATATTTTATTGTTATCTTTGCCAACGTTTTTTTGAGGCTTTCTAAATAAGGGAATGTCTCTGAAACATTAAATATATTTTTATAACAAGCGGGGGTACCTTGGATATTATCCAAAGTTGAGAAAGACCCAAAGAACCTGATTCGGTTAATACCGACGTAGGGAAGGCTTAATTCTCTTTTTGTACCCTTGCATAAAATTTTTATTATGCGAGGTTTTTATATTTTAACTTTAGTTCTGACAATGCTAGGATTAGGCTTGTCAGCACAAAACAGGCAGGAAAAACTTGATAGTGCAGTAGTTTCAGCAGCACGAGCAGGTAAAAAGACGCCAGTAACATTTACAGTAGTCGAAAAGAAAGATTTGAGGTCTGCAGATCCTAATTATTCTTTGCCTATGTTGCTTAATTTTCAACCATCTGTCAATGCCTTTACAGAGGGAGGTACAGGTCTTGGTTATTCAAAATTAAGCGTGAGAGGTATATTGTCTTCTCATATTAATGTAACACTTAATGGTATAACTCTTAATGATGCAGAAAGTCAAGAAGTCTTTTGGGTGAATATTCCAGCCTTAGGTCAGCTTTTATCCTCAGTACAACTGCAAAGAGGCTTAGGGACAACGGCTAATGGCCCTGGTGCATTTGGTGCTAGTATTAATATGAGTACAGGGACGGTTTCCGCAAAGCCATCTGCAAGGGTAGATCTTGGATTTGGTTCTTATAAGACTTTTACTCAGGCATATTCCTTTAATACAGGCCTATTAAAGAAGGGTTTTTATCTTTCTGGAGCCTTTTCTTCTAATAAAACAGATGGTTATATAAGAAATGCTAAGGCAAATGTGAAGTCTGCTATGTTAAGCACAGGCTGGTTGGGAGAAAGCAATAGTGTGAAGTTTATATGGTTAATGGGGTCGCAGCATACTGGTATTACTTGGAATGGAATAAGTCTAGAACAATATGGAAAGGATAGACGCTACAACCCTGCAGGTGAATATACTGATAAAGATGGAGTAATAAAATATTATGACAATGAAACAGATAATTATAGGCAAAATCACTTCCAATTATCTTATACTCACATCTTTGATAATAATATGATATGGAGACAGACGCTTAATTATACAAAGGGCTATGGTTATTATGAGAATTATAAGGCAAATAAAAAATTCTCAAAATATGCTATGTCTAATTATATAGATGCACAAGGAAACACTATAAAGAAATCAGATTTTATAGTAAGGCAGATTTTGGATAATAACTATGTAGTCCTTAATTCAGATTTAAGTTATACAAAAGATAAGTTAAAGATGAATTTTGGTATTTATAACTCTTGGTATATTAATGATCATATAGGCAAGGTGTTATGGTCAAGTGTTTTAGATAAGTCTTTTGATTATGATAACTTTATCTGGTATAGTAATACTGGGGATAAAAATGAGATTAATTTATATGCAAATGCTCAGTATAGTATATTAGCAAATCTAAATGCTTATGTCGATGTGCAGTATAGGCATATCAATCTAGATATGAGAGGTCCTGATAAGGAGGCTCTTGATCTTAAGTATAGCAGGCAGTGGGATTTCTTCAATCCTAAGGGGGGTCTTAATTGGGAGATTAATAGTAATAATAGTCTATATACTTCTATTGCAGTTGGGCATAGAGAGCCAGGAAGAGCAGATTTAAAGGATATTATCCTTATGAATACAAAAATAAGCGATAAGTCACAAGAAAAAAATATTGTTCCAGAGAGAATGATAGATTATGAGTTGGGATACCATTTTACAAGCTCACGCTTTAGTGCTTCTGCTACTGCTTATTGGATGGAGTATAAGGATATGCTTTTGCAGACAGGTAAATTAGGAGATACTGGTTATCCAATTAAAGAGAATGTTGGTTCTGCCTTTCGTAGAGGTCTAGAATTTAGCATGGCTGTACAAGTGCTAAAATCACTGAGTTTTAATGCAAATATGACTTTAAGTCAAAATACTATCAGGGATTATACTCATCAATATGATTCTTATCAAAGCGACAATTATGATGAGTATCAGACCCTTAATAAATATATGGGGGATAGGACTATGCTAAAGTCGCCTTCAGTTCTAGCCTTCGCTCAAATTGATTATAAGCCTATAAAGTATCTATCTTTCTTCTTAAATGCAAAGTATGTTTCTTCTCAATATTGGGATAATACTCAAGATGAGGCTAAAAAGATACCTGCTTACTATGTGTCTAATGCAGGACTTAATGTAGAAGTGCCTATGAAATATGGTACATTAGGTTTTTCAGCCTTCTGTAATAATATATTAAATAGAAATTATTATGCTGATGCTTGGGTATCAAATGATTATATACGAGCAGAAGATAAGTTCTTACAGTATGAAGGAGTATTCCCTCAGGCACTTAGAAACTTTATGTTTAAGCTATACTATCAATTTTAATAAGTATTATATTTATCAGAATACTGGTAAATATATTGCTTGTATAAATTAAAATAGTCTGACTAAAATTAATTTTAGTCAGACTATTTTTTTTACTAATAAAATTATAAATCTACTATAAAATCTACTTATAATAGGGTAATATTATCAACTGTATTAGTTATTAACTTCTTCATAATGAAGTCTAAGATTATCTATCATAAGAGTTGAACCTTCTGCTCCTAAAAATTCTGCACCTCTTTTACTTGAACTAAATATTATGCTTAGCTTATATCCTTGTTTTGCTAATAATTGTGCTTCAACGTCTTCTTTATAATTAAAAGTTAATTCAAGTTTTTTCCAGCTTCTGCTTGCGGGGATTCTTTCCATCTCTGCTCTTGCTATGATATATTCGCTATTTTGCACATTGCTTCCATCTATTTGTATAGTCTTATCACCATCTTTTGCTTTATAGAAAATAGCATAGATTGCAGGTTCATCTGTCCTATCATTAAGTTCTTTAGATTCATAATTTATATATCTGCTCCCAGGAATATATTTATAATATACAGAGAACTTAATAGGTTTTTTATCAAAGTTTACTCCAAAGTTAGTACTTGATAGAGGAGCTGACATCACAACGCTATCATCAAATTGTCCTAAATATATGCTACCTGCAGCAATAGGTTTCCCAATTAAGTATCCTAGCCCTGTATCAACAGTCACTAGTTTAACTGATTTACCCTTATATGCACCCTTTGTAATAGAGTATGCACTAAATTTTTCTCTTTTACTTTCCAGCAAAGCAGAGTTTGCAGTAGCCCAATCTCCACCTAACTCACTACTCCATATATTGTATTCTTTGTTTTTATTTACTCTTACATTATCAAAGCTGAATAGTATACTGTTTTTATCTTCTTCTTCGCTAGATATATCCTTATCTTCTTTAGTAATTAAGACACTGTACATTGTGCTTATTTCTCCATCTTCCGATGTTACCTTATATCTTACAGCTTGATTGTTTGTAAAATCTGCTTTTTTACCATTTGCACTAACTATCCTAGCTCCTTTACTTAATGTGAAATCAAGATTAATAAGGCTAAGATCTGCTGTTTTACGTAATACTATTCTAATATTAAGACTATCGCTTGCTACCTTAATTATTTCGTCTTTAGTATCAACAAACACCTTGCTAAGTTCTTGAGTAGTATTGATATGTACTTCTAGAATTTTAGCTTCATTATTCTTGTTTTTACTACATGATATTAGTAAAATAAGAATACTAATTGTTGCAATAACTAATGTTTTTTATTTCATATACTTATAATTAAAATTTAAATTCAAATCCTACATTAATAGAAAATAGATGCTTAACTCTCACTTGTTTACCATTTATATTTTTGAACCTATGGCTTAATCTCCAGTTTGCATCAACTCTGATAAGTTTAAATATATTGCTAATTCCTACACCTGCTTCTATGTAGGGGCTGTTTAGTGCTGACATGCCCTGTGGAAAATAGAGCCTGGCACTTCCATTCTTATTTAAGGGATTACCATCATTTTTATTTGATATACTACCTATAACCGCCTTGAAAGTCGCAATCTCTCTAAGATTTAATTTACGTATAAGAGGTATTTTACCTAAGAAAAATCCAAAGAAATTATGCTCATACATAATGCTAGCCCAGCTGTCAGATGCAAATTCGTAGTAATCCATACAATTAAATGCAGATTTGTTTAGAACATAAGTAGAGTTCCCCTCATGTAATTTTAGTAGGGGAAAGTCAACTTGACCAAATATCTTACCAGCATTAAATTTTATGGTGCTAGTACCAAGCAAAGGAATTTGAGGACTATAGTCCAATGTGAATTCAGCTTTTGCGTAAGTTCTTGGCTGTTCCTTCAATATATCTGTTACGGACGCTTGTAGATCAAGGCTTATAATGGGATATTTAGTATATACATATTTTTTTTCAAAAACACCTCTTATAGCTTCTCTGTGCCAAGATAAAATCATCTTGTATTCTAATAGGTTTTCACTTATTGAATTGAGTCTTGTACTATCTCTTCTTATCATAGGTACAAACCTATTAGCATAGACTCTTTTGCTTTCAAAACTCCATATATTGCTAATATTAGCATTTAGCTCTTGTTCAAAATCTATTCTAAATTCATCAACCCTACTTTTTTTATAACCTTCAGTCTTGTCTTTTGCAAGTAAGGTGATAGCAATATTACTTTCTTTAAATATCTTATTATTAACTCCTAGTTGTCTGACATCTCTTTTAGCAGATAGTGTTAATTTTTTAGTAGGGAAGCGTGAGATCATATATTCTAATTCTCCACCACCCTTAAAGTGCTTATCAATAATACCATATGCTATATATCCCATTAGCCTGTATTTTCTACTAAATGCTTTAGTACTTCTTACACCTAATTGAAATCTTGCTCCTTCAAGGTTATTTCTACTATATAGGCTAGAATAAGGTCCAAAGCTGATTTTTCCACGTTCATAATAGCCTGTCGCCAGTGTTAGAATAGTGCTATAAACATCTTGATAAATAGGTGCAGATTTGAAACTATCCACCATATGATATATTTCACGTTCCTTTTTACTTAACTTAAATGGTCTGTTTGCATTCCAATAACTACTATCTCTAAATTCAGCTTTATCATCCATAAGTGTGCTAAATCCTCTTGTGTCAATATCTTTCTCGCCTAGTTTATTAATAGTAGAATTGTAATAATGTATAGTTCTTTTGCCTATAACTGATGCTAGTTTGGATGAGTCTCCATAGCTGACAGACATATCAACATACATGTTTTGATTTTTATAAAACCATGTAGAGTCATTGATTTTATGATTCTCTTCACTGATTACAAGGTCTTTTACCCAGTTTACATTGGCCTCTTTATCCAGTTTTACATTAATGCTTTTTATTGCAAAATCTATTGCATCAATATTCATCTCTCCATCAAAGGATGGACTAGAATTAAGCTTTTTGGGGTGAAAGCGTATCTTATATGTTTTTCTTCCTTCAATATTTAGACTGTCAATAAGATAGTAGTTATAGTATAAATACCCCATACTATTAAGAGGGGTAGGAATATCTATTTTGAAAGCATTGATATAGTTGTTATAAAAATTGGCTTTAAGTAGCATAGTCCCTGTAAATCTGGCAATAGAGTTTCCAGTATTAAGACCAGAAATCTTATTTGCCTCTATGATATCTTGATCAAGCTCAGGTGAAATCTTGTGTATTTTGCGTGCAACAGTTTCTGATATTAATACAGGGAGGTATTCTTTTCCCGATATAACTGAAGTATCAATATAGTCAAATACAAAACCAAAATGTTTGTTAAAATATTTATTACTTAGATTCTCTCTTGGATTGCCTAGGCCGAGCTCTATCTTGCTGTATATTTTGCATTGATAATCATTACGTTTTTCAGGATTATGCTTATCCTTGTGTATTTGAATACTTTTCAGTATTTTCTTCATATAGCTGTCATCAGGCTTGACAAGTGACGAGTTAAGTATATTATGACTAGGTTTCAACTTGAAATCTATCTTATTAAAAGCCCTTTTATGAATTTTGTATTCTTGGCTATCATAGCCTAATATCGCTGCAGATATTATATCAATATTCTCATCTCTGCATTCAATACTATAATATCCGTCTAAGTCACTGCTTACACCAATACTTGTGCCTTTAAAGAATATACCGACAAAGGCAAGGGGCTCTCCACTTTCTGCATCTATTACCCTTCCTTTTACTCTAGTACTTTGTGCTTGTGCTTTAGTAAATAAACACAAAAGGCTTAAAATTGTAAGGGTTAATGATTTGATATAGAGTGATTTATAATGTGTGTTTAAAGTCATCAATAGTTTAAAATTATACTAAAATCGTGTAAAGATAAGAAAAATGTTGATATGTTTTGGTGTAAAATACTATCTTTTTGGCTTTTATTTAAAATACTTGTTTACTAGTTCTTTTGCAACAAGATATGTAGATTCCTTATCTTTATTCTCATATATTAGAGAAAAGTCTTCAGTCCAGGCATTTTCAAATGTATACCAATCTATTGCAAGTATACCTTGATTAATGCTATCAAAATAGAGTTTCCATCTTTTATAGTGAAAGTCTTTCAATAGGCCAGCCCATTCTCTATAGGAATAATCGTGCAGTCCACCTTGATTTGACGCCTGTCTATTACCCCATACAGTGATAAGTGTACGAGCATTCCATTCTAGCCACTTTCTGTCTTTGTCACTAATATTACCTGCTTCATTGCATATTTTATTACAGCCTTCTATCCACTTTGCCAATCTGAAGTTTTTGTTTGTAGCAAGTAGCCTGTCTATGTCTAGTATCAGTTCAAGGAATTTTTTCTCTTCACTATATAGTCTTTCTGTATCTCCTTTTTCATAGCTAAGCTTTATATTTACAAGAATATCTTCTGCTATATCACTTAAGACCTGTCTGCATATATCCGTAAGGTCGTAGTTATAGTTGTTCCCTGAAAGTTCATTACCTGCATCTAATAGTAGTTTAGCCGCTTTTATTACTTCTTTTTTGTCATAATATATTTTACTAGTACTCCAAGTAGATACAGAGTTTATTTGCATATTAGGTCTTGCACAAATTATAGGCTCTGATGTGCCTTGTTGTCCAGTAGGGCAGTTGTATACAGTGTTCAATAGTATAGTCCACGCTTGAAGTGCAGATTGATTTGTTTTATTGTAACGTGCATTTACATAGCTTTCTACCCATTTTTTACTATCAATATTATCTTGCCAGGCAAGTTCGAATATTAGGTCGTACAATATTGGATTTGTTTCTATCCCTTCAGCAGTGACACCTACACCTTTTAGCTTGCTATTATGTAATCTTTGGGCCTGATAGTAGTCTTTAATGATTTTATCCAATCTTCCATGTAATCCTATACGTCCTCCAAAGTTGTGTAACATACAGAATATAAAATTATGTCCCATATAGCCCTCTCTCCATTTGTCTACTACTTCGGAAAAGAGGTCAAGTATAAGCAGTTTATCTTTACTGATGCTCATAAGAGCTTCTTTTCTTGGGTTCTCATTCCAAGATTGCATAAGCCATATTGCCTTAGGATTTGCTTTAAGCATCTCATTCTCAATAGCTTTATATGCTGAAAAAAGGTTTACCCCATTAGTGTTTCCTCCTTCGTGGAAGGGATCCATACTATAAAACTCGCTTTTCCCCATAATCTTTTCCAATTCTTTATAGTATAGTTCTGCCATAAATCCAAAGTTTTCATCATCGCTGTTTAAGAATGATGGGCGTTTAAAGCCACACCACATACCAGTATTGGCTGTCTTCCATGACATTTTATCTCCAATATTGCTTGGAACCATACCGCTATATCCAGGAAGAACTATTTTCATGCCCCATGCACGCATCTCTTTTAGGATTTTTTTAGATAAATCTTCTTGATGTTTATACCACCATTCAGGATTGGGACCACCCCAGCCTTCTAGATTGTTCATTAACCACCATGCTTGGAAGGCCGGGCCAGCTATGAATTGAGATATCTCTTCACTAGAATAATTGAGTTTTACTAGAATGTTTCTCCATACCACATCCATACCTACAAGCATAAGTGGCATATTTACTCCGTGTAGAGCCATCCAGTCTATCTCTTGCTGCCACCTTTCCCAATTCCAGAATGCACAGCTGTATGAAAATGTACAATAGTTAAAATAATATCTGTATTCTGCCTTGCATATATGTTTTTCTTCTTTTTGAGGAAGAACTAATTTAATCTTGTTTAAGTCAGTTTTTACAGAGTTATTCCAACTGAGATTTATATGTAAATAATGATTAAGATACCAATTTAGACCTGTACTTGCTGATAATAAAGTGTTGGCTTTAATAAGTATTTTGTCTTTGTGTCTAGATAGAATAAATACATCTTTTCCGTCTTCAGAAAAGCTATTATCTACTTTAAACATAAAATTTTGGCTACTTCCTTTTCCTCCAATTCTTTCAACAAGTTGATAAAGGGCTTTGTTGTTTTCACTGTTTGCCTTTAAAGATTGACTGACAAAAATAGTAATACTCAAAATAAGTATATATATGTAGTTTATAGCTTTTCTCATAACTTTATAGCAATAAATTATTTTGCAAAGTTAATAAAATTATTATACTAATAATATCTTATGCAATAAGCTTATAGTTAAATAGTTATATACGTTTATCTTAAATATGCTCAGAAAAAAGTTATTTTCATTATTAAAATTTGTAATTTTGGGATTTAACAAGGGATATATTTTTCTAAAAATAGAGTTATGGTGAATGTAGCTGTTTTTGTATCAGGTTCAGGTTCTAATTGTGAGAATTTGATAAAGTATTTTTCTCAATCGGATATAGTTAAAATCAAGCTCGTATTGAGTAATAAGAAAGATGCTCTGGCATTGCAAAAAGCTGAAAAGTTGGGCGTTAGCACTATATATATGACGGCACAGCAGATAAGAAATCCTCTTAATATGATGGAACTTATGTCTCAATTCAAGATTGATTTTATAGTGTTGGCTGGTTTTTTATTAGTTGTACCTGATTTTCTTATAGATATGTATGAGGGAAAGATAATAAATCTACACCCTGCACTATTACCTAAATTTGGTGGTAAGGGAATGTATGGACATTATGTACATGAAGCAGTTAAGGCTGCAGGAGAGAAGGAAACTGGCATGACAGTTCATTTTGTAAATAATGTAGTAGATGGTGGTCAGATTATAGCCCAATATGCTACTCCTATACTTGATACAGATAGTGCTGATGATATTGCTAGGAAGGAACATGAACTTGAGATGAAATATTTTCCAAAAGTCGTAGAAGATGTAATAAATACAATATTGTCCATATAGTTATGCGAAAGACAAGGCTATTTACAATAGGGATATATGCTATATCATCTATATTAATTCTTCTAAGTATGTTCCTACAAGAGTTTAATATAGATATGTCAGCTATACATAATAGCTATTTACGCCCTAGCTTAATATTGATTTTATGTTTGGTAGCTCTTTTTGTTCTACTATCCAGACAAAGTCCTAAACCAATAATATTGTTCACAACTACGGCTCTTTTATTTTATGCCTTTGCTGATTTCCTCGATTTTACATATCATAATATATACACTGAGTGGTTTATAATGTTATATTTTGTGTCAGCTATATTTTATTTGCTTATATTATTCTCGAATATTAGGCATTACAATATGAATGAAGCTGCTGTAACAAAGAAAAAAGCATTCTATTATATATGCTCATCGGTTATTTTGCCACTATTATTGGTATATGTAATAGATTTTGGTAGAGACAATAATATTTATATGAGTATATATTCTTGGATTGTGTTTAGTCTGTGTTTTTATACTTACAGATGTTATAAATTAGGCATAAGGCATAGTGAATGGCTTATGTTAGCTTCAGTCTTATGGCTGATTTCACATTCTATATTATTTTTGCATATATTTAAAAATCTGGCTTTTCCTTTTATTAATTCCTTGATTTTCAGCCTGTCTCTTATATCTCAAACTAGTTTGATTTATGGTATAACTCGGCTTTATCAGGCTAAAAGGGAAATTGATTAAGCATATTGATATGATAGTAATAGCTGATAGTGGTTCTACAAAGACAGATTGGATCTATGTTAAATCTGAAGATGATTGTACATATGTAAGAGGCCGTGGATGTAATCCCAATTTTGTAAGTGAAGAACAAATGAGGGAAGATATTTTTCTTCAAATAGATAAGAATATAGATATTGGCACAGTAAGAGAGGTCTATTTTTATGGAGCTGGTGTATCCCAACTTATGAAAAAGCCTATGGAAGAAAGATTGGGCAGAGTCTTTGTTAATGCTGTGCATATAGAGGCTGAATCTGATATTATAGCAGCGGGAAAGGCTTTGTTGGGCGATGGAAGAGGACTTATATCTATACTTGGAACGGGGGCTAATACCTGTTTGTATAATGGGAAAAATATAGAATATAAGGTAGAAGCATTGGGATATGTTTTAGGTGATGAGGGGAGTGCCTGTTATATGGGGAAAAGACTGATTGCAGATTATCTTAGACATAATATGCCTGACTTTTGCAGGCAGGAATTATCTGAAGTTATAGCAATGACAAGAGATGAACTCATACACAGAATATATTCACAAGCAGGTGCTAATACTTTTTTAGCATCTTTCTCTGAATTTATTCATAAGCATATGGGTGAGAATACTTACTATACGGACTTAGTTAAGGCTAATTTTAGAGACTTTTTTAATAATGTAATAACAAAATATCCTGATTATCAAAGTTATAAGCTTTCTTGTGTAGGCTCTGTTGCTTATTATTATAAAGATATTTTAAGCAGTGTCGCTAAGGACTATGGTATGTGTATAGCAAAGGTATTGAAATCTCCTATTGAAGAATTGCTTAAATATCATATCCAAAAGTCTAAACATTAGCACTTTGCTCTTTTGCTTTGGAATATATGCTATGAGCTACTACATAGGCAGTACTCCAAGCTGCTTGTAGATTAAAACCTCCAGTGATTGCATCTATATCCAATATTTCACCACAAAAATATAAATCTTTATGTTTTTTACATTCTAGAGTATTAATATTGATATTACTTAGAGCAATACCTCCACAGCTTACAAATTCCTCCTTAAAATTAGCCTTACCAATAATCTCGTAACTATCATTTATAAGGACTTGTATAAGCTTATTTATTTGTTTACTATTCAGAGATTTACATTTGCAGTCTTCCTTTATTTCAATGCGATTAAGTAGATATGACCAGAGTCTTTTTACAATGTTAGCCATCTTGCAATTAAATATAAGTTTTTCGCTAGATTTATCAATAAGATCTTTGATTATTTGCTGTGCTTCTTGCTCATTTTTATTACCTAACCAGTTAATATGAATCATTGCCTTATAATCTTTCTCATGCAGATACCTTGCTGCATAAGAAGATAATTTTAAACATGCTGGACCACTAAAGCCCCAGTCAGTAATAAGAAGACTGCCTTCAGCTTTAAACTTAGTTCCAGCAAGGCTTATCCTAGTATGAGTGTTGCTAATACCACTAAGTTGTCTGAGCCTATTGTCATTTATTTTTAGAGTAAAAAGTGAGGGGACAGGGCTTATTATATCCAGATTAAGTCTTTCAAATATTTTATATTTAGATAGATGGCTATATCCTCCTGTTGCCACTACGACTATATCAGCTTTAGCATTTTTAAGCTTAGCATCGGCAAAATGTAGGCTATATCCTTGCTCAAGTGGCTCTATGCTATCAATTTTATAACTAGTTTTAATTGTTATTTTATATTTATTTAGTAAATAATAGAAGCGTTCTACAACAGATAATGCACTTTGGCTTTTAGGATATATACAATAGTTATCCTCTATCATTAGTTCTATACCCTTTTGCTCAAACCATTGATGACAGTCTTGAGGAGAAAACTGTGAAAAAGCCCTCTTTATTAATTTATCTCCTCGTGGATAGGCCTCACTAAGTTGTTTAATTCCTTGAAAGCTATTGCTTATATTGCATCTTCCTCCACCTGTAATTGATACTTTGGACAGGAGTTTAGATGAATATTCATATATAACAATCTTGGCATCAGGTATAATAGACGCTAATTCAATAGCTGAAAAACAGGCAGATGCACCACCTCCGATAATAGCAATTTCCATATCTTATTAAATTCTAATTGCAAAGATATTTTTAAATTCTATAAATATCTATTTCTTGTAAAACTTATTTTTACATATATTTGCATAAATATAATTATTAAAAATATGAAGAAAATTGAAACAAAGGGGGCTCCAGCAGCGATTGGACCTTATAGTCAGGGTATAGCAAGTGCAAATATGGTATTTACTTCAGGGCAATTGCCAATTGACCCAAGTACAGGTGAATTTGCAGAGGGAGGAATAAAAGAGCAAACAATGCAATCACTTAAAAACTTAAAGGCAGTACTTGAAGAGGGCGGTATGACTTTATCAAATGTCGTTAAGACTACCGTATTTTTGTCTTCAATGGATGATTTTGCATCTATGAATGAAGTCTACTCTCAATTTTTCTCAGAACCTTTTCCAGCACGTTCAGCATTTGCTGTCAAGACCTTGCCTAAAAATGCACTTGTAGAGATAGAGTGCGTAGCAGTTAAATAGCATATGAATTATATAGGGATCTTGTTAGGTGCAGCAACTTTTTTAATTATAGGCCTTTGTCACCCATTGGTTATAAAGGGAGAGTATTATTTTTCAAAAAGTTGTTGGAAGTATTTTTTAATTGCAGGAGTAGTTTTGGCTATTTTATCTATATTTATAGAAAATTCGCTTTTTTCAAGCATTGTAGCCGCTTTTGCCTTTTCTCTTCTTTGGGGTGTGGGAGAGGTAATAGAGCAGGAAAATAGGGTGCTTAAAGGTTGGTTCCCTGAGAATCCTAAAAGGCATGATTATTATGAAAAAAAGCGAAAGGAAAAGAAGCTAGGTAAATATGCTCAAACTGCTAACACAGATAAAAATTAAGCAGTTAATACAAAAATAAGATTAATAACACAATAGAGTATTAAAGTTGTAACATTATGGACAAGAAAACATTCAGAATAGAGTCTGATTTGCTAGGCGAATTAGAAGTTCCAGTAGATGCCTATTATGGAGTCCAGACACAGAGAGCCTTAAATAATTATAGGATATCAAATCTTAAGATGGGCTATTATCCTGATTTTATTGTTTCAATAGCTTATGTTAAATGGGCAGCAGCCTTAGCTAATTCTGAATTGGGAGTTTTAGACCCTAAGATAGCAGAGGCAATAGCTGAAGCATGTCAAGAATTGGTAAAGGGCAAGCATAAGAAACATTTCCCTGTTGATATGATGCAGGGTGGAGCTTGCACATCTGTGAATATGAATGCCAATGAGGTGATTGCCAATAGAGCCTTAGAAATACTTGGACATAATAGGGGAGAATATCAATATGTTTCTCCAAATGACCATGTTAATTGTGCTCAATCTACTAATGATGCTTATCCAACTGCAATAAGGTATACCTTTATAAGGATGAATAAAAAGTTGGTTAAATCTCTTAACAAACTTATAGTTTCATTGAAAAATAAGGCAGAGGAGTTTAAAGATGTTATTAAAATGGGACGTACTCAACTTCAAGATGCTGTTCCAATGACATCAGGACAGGAGTTTATGGCCTTTGCACATAATTTAGAGGAGGAGATTGCTAATCTTGAAAGGAGTGTAAGATTGTTACACGAGATTAATATGGGAGGAACAGCTATTGGAACAGGTCTTAATGCAGTGCCAGGCTTTGCTAAACTCTGTACAGAAAAGCTCTCTGAACTCTGTGGTGACCAGATGATACTTGCAACTGATTTAGTTGAAGCAACTCCAGATGCAGGTGCCTATGTTAATTATTCATCAGCATTGAAACGACTTGCAGTTAAATTATCCAAGATGTGTAATGACTTGAGGCTTTTATCTTCAGGACCAAGATGTGGCTTTAATGAGATAAATCTACCTCCTATGGCTCCAGGTTCGTCTATTATGCCGGGAAAGGTTAATCCAGTAATTCCTGAAATAACAAATCAGGTATGTTTTAAGGTGATAGGTAATGATACTACTGTTTGTTTTGCTGCCGAAGCTGGACAATTGCAGTTAAATGTAATGGAGCCTGTTATAGCACAAGCTATTTTAGAAAGTCTTACTTGGCTAACAAATGTGATGGATACTTTGAGGGAGAAATGTATTGATGGTATAACTATCAATAGGGAACGTTGTTATGATATGGTTAAGAATAGTATAGGTATAGTTACAGCTCTTAATCCATATATAGGCTATAAGAATAGTACAAAGGTCGCAAAAGAGGCCTTGCAAACAGGACGTTCTGTCTATGATATAGTCTTGGAACAGGGGCTTATGTCTAAGGAAAAATTAGACGAAGCTCTTAATCCAGAGAATATGATAGAATCTCATGCTTTATAAAAAGATAAACATTAAAAGATATGATTTAAAGCAGTTAGGTAATAGCTTAACTGCTTTTATTATATAATTATAATTACTTAATGTAATTTACTTTGATTAAGCATATTTGTCTAAAATGATTATTTAGAATTTACTTTAGAAGGATAAAGTAGAGTTTTTAATATAAGATATATTATATTTGTATGTTATTGTAAATTTAAGATTATGATAAATATTGATTTAAAAGGCTGTATGTCCTTTGTAAAAGAAGAGGAATACAAAAACTATTTGGAAAAGGCATATGCTGCCTTTGATACATTAGCTTCAGAGAAGGGAGCAGGTAATGATTTCTTAGGTTGGAAACATCTTCCATCTAGTATAGATGAAAGTCTATTAGGCGAATTTGAGGCTATTAAAAAGTCTTGGCAAGAAAAGTCTATTGACCTTGTAGTGGTAATAGGTATAGGAGGTTCATATTTAGGTGCAAAATGTGCAATAGATGCTTTATCTCACAATTTTGCGTCATTGATGAAGACTAAAAATAATCCTGATATTGTTTTTGCAGGAAATAATCTTTCACAAGACTATTTGGCAGAATTATTAGAGCTTATGTCTGAAAGGAATGTAGCTTGTGTAGTTATCTCTAAATCAGGTACAACAACAGAACCTGCAGTCGCTTTTAGAATTGTTAAGCAATTTATTGAGGAAAAATATCAAGATGCCTCTTCAAGAATTGTAGCAATAACAGATGCTAAAAAGGGCGCTTTGAAAACTTTGTCTGTACAAGAGAATTATAAGACATTTGTTGTTCCTGATAATGTTGGTGGCCGTTTTTCTGTATTAACACCTGTTGGTTTATTACCAATAGTATTAGCAGGCTTAGATGTTAGAGCTTTAGTGGCTGGAGCAAAGGCTATGGAAGAGTCTCTTAATGTTAAATCAGAGCAAAATCCAGCAATCCAATATGCAGCAATGAGAAATCTGCTTTATTCGCAGAAATCTAAATCGGTAGAGGTTTTGGTAAACTATAATCCTAAATTTGTGTTCTTAGGAGAGTGGTGGAAACAGCTTTATGGCGAAAGTGAAGGTAAGGAAAATAAGGGTATATTCCCTGCATCAGTAAACTTTACTACTGACTTACATTCTATGGGACAGTTTATACAAGATGGAACTCGCATTATGTTTGAAACAGTAGTGAATGTAAAATCTGCAGATAAAGACCTTAAGATTGCTTCAGATGAGCAAAATCTTGATCAACTTAATTATTTGGCAGGTAAAGATGTTGAGCATCTCAATGCTATGGCAATGTTGGGAACCTCTCTTGCTCATATAGATGGAGGCGTTCCGCAGATTGCTTTATCAGTGGATAGGGTAAGTCCTGAAAGTTTAGGTGCCTTATTCTATTTCTTTGAGTTTGCTTGTGGTATTAGTGCTTACACATTGGGAATTAATCCTTTCGATCAACCTGGTGTTGAGGCATATAAGAAAAATATGTTTGCACTTTTAGGCAAAGAAGGCTACGAAAAAGAAGCTGAAGAGTTAAGAAAAAGATTATAATAAATAGTGATATAAATAAGTAAAAAGACTGACTATGAATAGTCAGTCTTTTTACTATATATTATGCATGCTAATATTATAGGCTGGCAATAATAGCTTTCATCTGCTCACGTTTTTCCATAGCTTTTTGGAATAATTTAAGTTGTGCTTTGGTACGAACAAGATTATGTTTATCATATTTTATTTTATAGTATGTATCTCCATTAATATAGTCTGTAAAGAAACGTACTGCCTGCATAAATGGGAACAAGCATGCTGCATAAGGAAGATTTTCTTTTTCAATATCAAGTAGAAAATCTTTTGTCCCCTCAATATATCCCTTAGCAAAGGCTTTGAATATGTCTATATTGAAATCTACTTCATCTAGATTCTCAGAGTCTTCTGCACCAGTATTCGCTGCAGAACGTAGGAAGTCACCAAAATCTGAAAATACATAGCTAGGCATAATAGTGTCTAAATCAATGACACATAGCACATTACCTTCCTTGTCGAATAGCATATTATTGACCTTTGTATCGCAATGACATATTCTTTTTGGTAATTTGCCTTCTCTGTGAAGCTTTTCTGCCATACACATAGCCTCTGCATTTTCTTCAATTACTTTTACAATCTCTCCTAATTCTGGCTCATTCTTTAATCTACCTGCCTTATCTTCTTTTACAGCATCTTTGTACTGTTCCATGCGAAATTCCATGTTATGGAAGTTTGGTATAATCTCTTTCATATCTGTATCAAGATCAGAAAGCATAGATTCAAAGTTGCCAAAAGATTTGCCAGCGTAGTAAGAAAATTCGGGATTTACAGTTTCATATGTCTTAGAGTCTGGAATAAATACACTTAATCTCCAGTATTCATTATTTTCAAAAAGATAAGTCTTATTAGCACCTTTTAGAGGGATAAATCTTAGTACTTTAGATTCAATATTGTCTTCTTTTTTCTCCTCTAGTTTTTTACGTATATGATTAGTTACAAGCTCTAGATTGCTTTGTAGCATATCTACATCTTGGAATATTGCATTATTAATTCTTTGCAATACATATGATTTGTTATTTGCACAACTTACTCTGTAAGTATCGTTGATTAATCCATTACCAAGAGGGCTTATCTCTTTAACTTCATCGCTGATAGCAAATTTGCTAACAATATTTTCTAATTTATTCATGTTATTTGTTTTAATTTATTGAATTTGTGTCTTTTATAAAATCTCCCAGTTGATAGCTTCTGCCTTGTAAAATATATCTACTCTCTTTTTGCAGACCAGTATTAGTCTGTGTTCTGGCTTTTTTATAGAGTTCTGTTAATTTACCTTTTTTGTTTAAATTGATAATTAAACCTATGCGTAGATTAGGGAAATCAACTAACATATTGTAGTCTCCATTGCTATCTCCTGCTACTAAAATAGGATCTTTACCATTGTGTAAACTTGCTATATATTTTTTTATAGCAGCTGTTTTACCTTCTTTATAGCTTATAATAGCCTTAGTGTCTACGCTTGAAATAAAATTATCAGAGTTTGTATTGAGTTTTACGCCAATTACATTTTCAGTTTTGAGATTAAGGCCAAAGTCCTCTGAACATGCAAATGCTTGTACTATGCTCTCGTATGATGCAGTGCAGATATATACATCTATATTGTTGTTCAACAGTGTCTTGTAGAGGTTACGCATGCTTTTTGTGAGTCGTATACCTATGGGTATTTGTACACTTAAGCTATCTTTTCCATTATTAATTGGGCAAGTCCATTTTTCAATAGTAAGGGACTCTTTAGCCATAGCCCATTTAGCAGCATTTTTGCTAAGTTCCTGTAAGTCTTGGCTTGTCATACCTTTGAAAAGAACTAGTTGCCAATTGCAGGCAAAGCTATAATCCTTATCATATTTGGTATAGATGAGCTGTATAAGGTACCATAGTTTTGTTGAGAAGCTTTTATATTCCTTACTTCCATGTATCTTAGCTAAGGCATTTGACTTATCAAGACTTTCTGTACCAATAGGATTAATATTGTATATGCTTATATAGTTGTTATATAGGAAGTTATAATCTTGGCTAATGTCTTTTGCTAAATTATATATCTGACTATCTTCATCAATCCCATTTATTAGGGCGGGATATAGTTCTTCAGGTTTTATTTTAAAAAGAAGATTGTATATTTGATAGTAGCATGTGTTTATTGTAATATCGTTTATTATAGTGGTATTATCAAAATCAAACACAGCATAGTTGTTAGTGCTATCGTCACTTTTGCTGTATTCTGTAATAAGCTCATTTAGAAGCTTGTAATTATTCTCTTCCCAATTATTCCTTTCCATCTTTTTTGAACAAGAGTAAAGACATGTTATTAAAAATAAAAAGATTGTAACGGCTCTCATATTATGCTAATTTGTACAAATATAATAAAAATAATAAGCTAGGCTTAATCTGTAATCTAATATAATATAGTATTTTGTTGAATTTTGTATGAGATTGAAATATTTACTAACTTGCGGGCAATTAAATAATAATTTTATCTATGCGTAGTATTACATTGTACATTTTGCTATTATTAACATTGTTCCCATTACAATCTTTATCAAAAGATAATAAAGAACTTACTCTAGGTTTAATACCATATCCCAATAAGATTGAAGTCTTGAAAGGAGAATTTTATCTTAAAAATATTACAAAGTTATATTGTGATATTGAAGATTATTCAGATGTTATAGAATTGTTTAAGAAAAATGTAGAAAATTACACTCGCGTAGAGACTGTAAAATCTAGTAAAAAGGCAGATATAATCGTATCAATAAATAGCACTTTAAGTTTAGAAGAAGCCTATGTTTTGGATATATCTAGGAAGCAGATAAATATAGAAGTTTCATCTTCATCAGGTTTATTATATGCCTTAATGACATTAAACCAATTATTTGACAGTCATTATAATACAAGATTATCTAAGATGGAGCCTCTAGAATGCTTGAGGATAGACGATAGCCCAAGGTATAAGTTAAGGGCATTAATGTTGGATCCAGCGAGACATTTTTTACCGAAAGAGGACGTTATGGCATATATAGACAATATGTCTAGATATAAATTTAATACCCTGCAATTGCATCTTACAGATGATCAAGCATGGAGGATAGAGATAAAGAAATATCCACAGCTTACCAAGATAACAGAGAGCAGACAAGTGCGTTCCAGAGCAAAGAGAGAGATATTAGCAACTAGGGGATTTTATACTCAAGAAGATTTGAAGGAAATAGTATCTTATGCCGCAAAAAGAAATGTTACTATAATACCTGAGATTGATATTCCCGGTCATACAGCTGCATTTTTAGCTGCATTCCCTAGTCTTAGAATGGAATCTCAACGTGATTCTTCTTTTGTTTTAGGTAGGGTTGATAATGTTATGTTATCTGCTGTGAATGATAGTACTTATATAGTTTTAGATGATATATTTAGAGAACTTTCAACTATATTCCCAAAACATACCACCCTGCATTTAGGGGGTGATGAAAGTGCAATAGCTCGTAATTGGGCTAAAAGTGCTAGTCATCAAGAATTGATGAAGAAATTAGGCTTAAGTAGGGCAGATGAACTTATGGCATATTTCTTTTCTAAAATTTATCCAATAGTTGATAAATATTCTTTTAAAATATTGCAGTGGTGTGAGTTAGATAATGTACGTATGCCGGCACATAAGTTTTTAATGCCTTATCCTAAAAATGTTAGTCTTATATCTTGGCGTATGGGGCTTAGTCCAAAATGTATAGAACTATGTGAGGAAAGTTCTAATCCACTTATTTTAGCTTGTGGCGAGTCATCTTATTTGGATTATCCTCAATATTCTTATGACCTTCCTGAATACAACAACTGGGGTATGCCAATAACAACTTTGGAACGTTCTTATAATTTTGATATTAATAGCGGTATTTCAAAAAGAGATTCAAAGGTAATTACAGGTGTTATGGCTACACTATGGGGAGAGGCTATTGCCAATATAGATAGGGCATATTATATGACATATCCAAGAGCTTTAGCCATATCTGAGATTGCTTGGACCGTACATAAGCAACGCAGTTGGGAGCGTTTTAAGCTTGAGCTTCCTTTTGTATTAAATAGTTTAGAAAAAAGGGCAGTAGCACATAGACGACCTGTTGAATTATATAAGAAGTAGTTTACTTCGCATATATGGCATAGAGGCTTGAGCCACTTCCAGACATAGAGGCATATATTGCCCCACTTTCGTATAAGGAATTTTTAATAGATTGAAGTATAGGATATTTATTAAAGATTCCTTTTTCAAAGTCATTATGCAATAAATCTTTCCACTTAGTTATATCTTCTTTTAATAGCTCTTCAATATCCATTCGGCTATCATCTGCTATAATATTTGAGTAAGCTTCTTTCGTGGCAACTGATATACCTTCAGGAACGATTACTTTAATATCATACTTACTTAAGTCAATAGGGTAGGGGCTTAGTATTTCGCCTTTAGACCTTGCTATCATAGGCTGTTGGTATATAAAGAAGGCACAGTCACTGCCTAATCTAGAGGCATAGTCTGCTAAGTCTTTTTTGCTTAAGCCTAGATTAAATATGTCGTTGAGGCACATAAGCATATATGCAGCATCAGCAGAGCCCCCTCCAAGGCCTGCACCTACCGGGGATAGCTTTTCAAGACATATTTTAATCTTGGGCAGATTGAAGTCAATGTCTAAAATCTCATAAGCTTTAACAACAAGGTCATTAAGTATATCCCAATCAATACCCTCTTTTCTTGCGACAATTATTTCAAGCTTTGAATTACTTGCCCTTTTATAACAAGTTGCCCCCAAGCCGTAGTATTTATTAAAAACTATCTTTTCCCTGCTACATGTCTCATCATATTTTACAACTTCTAAAATATCGTGATAGCTGTCATTAGGAATAAATAAGCTCTCTATATTATGAAAGCCATCGTCCCTTTTTGAGATGATATGTAGGCCAATGTTTAATTTAATATTGGGATAGACAATCATAGCTGCTAATTATATGATTTGTTTAATGGCCGTTGTTAGTTGCTTTTTTACTTTTTTACTTTCGCTTTCATCGCTAATATGCTCTATGATAGGACTTAAAAAAGATATCATTTGTAAGATTTTAGCATCTTTCATTGGAATGCCTCTAGATAACATATAGAATTGTTCATCTTCGTCAAGTTTGCCGATAGTAGCTCCGTGTGAACATTTTACGTCATCTGCATATATCTCTAATTGAGGCTTTGTGTTAATCTTTGCCTTAGGGTCTAGAAGTATATTTTTATTTAACTGGAATGCTTGTGTCTGCTGGGCATCTGGGGCTACTACGATTTTTCCATCAAAATTTATTTTAGCACTTCCACCTGCAACGCCATTGAATATCTGGCTGGAGTAGCAATTAGGAACTCTGTGTATAATCTCTGTCTTAAAATTGATAAGCTCAGTATTGCCACATATGTAAGCTGCAGATATACTAATATTTGCACCCTGTCCTATTAAATTTACTAATATGGATATATCTATATTGGTGTTTGGCAGGATAAAAAAACATATATCAGCAAGGCTGTTTTCTTCTAGTATAATTTGATTGAATGGAAGGCCGTTTTTATCTACAACATAGCAATCGTGAAGACTCATTCCTTTTGGGATAATCATAGTTCCTTCCCCAGTTACAATCTCTTTCTCTATATAATGTCCGTAATCTTTCATAATTAAAAAATATCGTAGCCCTTTTCTTCAATTATTTCTACAAGTTCTGCACCTCCAGATTTTACAATCTTACCGTCTTTTAGTATGTGAACAAAATCAGGTACGATATATTCTAGTAGCCTTTTGTAGTGAGTGATAACTATAACAGCCTTATTTTTGTCATGAAGGTTGTTTACTCCTTCTGCTACAATTTTTAAAGCATCGACATCTAGTCCGCTATCTGTTTCATCTAGAATAGCTAAGCTAGGGTCTAGCATTGCCATTTGAAATATCTCGCTACGTTTTTTTTCTCCTCCAGAAAAACCAACATTAACCTCCCTTTTTGCAAATTCAGGCTTCATTTTGACAAAGTTCATTTTTTCCTTCATCATTTTTAGAAAGTCTTTTGCCGGCATAGGTTCAAGACCTTGTGCCTTTCTTTTTGCATTGATAGCAGTTTTCATAAAATTGGCAATAGATACACCAGCTATCTCAACAGGATACTGAAAAGACATGAAAATGCCTGCCCAAGCCCTTTCATTAGGCTCTAGTTCAAGTAAGTTCTTGTTATCAAAAGTAATACTACCTTCTGTAACTTCAAATTTAGGCTTTCCTGCAAGCACAGATGATAAGGTACTTTTTCCTGCACCATTTGGACCCATGATAGCATGAATCTCGCCTCTTTTAATACTTAGATTTAAGCCTTTAAGGATTTCTTTTTCCTCAATTCTAGCATGTAGATTTGTTATATTAAGTAATTCTGTATTCATTATTGTTCTTTTTTATATGAGAGGTACCAGCTATATAATGCCCAAATACCATTTACAAGGTAGATAAAGCTTACAATAGGCATAAATATTAGCCCATTCTTAATATATAGTACCATGTTAAAAATATTTACAAAGATCCAGACAATCCAGCATTCCCATTTTTTTTCTGCTGAAAGGTATAAAGCCATTAGAGTAAGCATTAGCATAGCAGAATCTAATAGTGGGCTTGGGTCTACTTCAAAAATACCCTTAAACCAGTTTACTCCAAGGTTTTTTAGTACAAAGTACCAAATAAGTGTAGCTATTGCAAAAACTATTGTATGTGTGAGTAGTGCAAAAAGACTTAAATTACTTACTTTTAAGCTTTTATCTCCCTTACTACTCTCTTCTTCCTTTTTGGGGTGTGACCATCTCCAATGCCCAAAAGCATTTATTGCAAAGGATATTGGTTGTAGTAGCATTACAGAATAAAGGTGCATTTGGGCAAATAATATGCAAAGGAAGATATTGTATATATAGCCAAACCAAAAGTTGTTTTTATTATTTCTTCCTGCGAGAAAAACGCATATTAAGCCTAAAACTACTGAAATAAATTCTACAAGGCTTATACCTTGTCCTGCTATGCTAAATATTTTATAATTTAAACTAAATAAATTGATTAATCCTTCCATACTATCCTACTGAACCTTCTAATGATACTTGTAATAGCTTTTGTGCTTCAACTGCAAATTCAAGTGGTAATTTATTTAAAACCTCTTTTGCATAACCATTTACAATTAGACCTACGGCATCTTCAGGGTCTATACCTCTTTGATTGCAATAAAATAACTGATCTTCACTTATTTTTGAAGTGCTTGCTTCATGCTCAACAATCGCATTTGGGTTGCTGTTTTGTATGTCAGGAAAGGTGTGTGCTCCACAGTTAGAGCCAATTAACAGGCTGTCACACTGCGAAAAATTTCTTGCCCCATCTGCACCAGGAAGTATTTTTACCATACCTCGATAGCTATTTTGACTTTTACCGGCAGAAATACCCTTACTAATGATACGGCTTCTAGTATTTTTTCCAAAATGTATCATCTTAGTACCTGTGTCTGCTTGTTGAAAATTGTTTGTAACAGCAACAGAGTAAAATTCAGAGCTGGAATTGTCTCCTTTAAGTATTGTAGATGGGTATTTCCATGTTAGGGCTGAACCTGTCTCTATTTGAGTCCAACTTAGATGAGAGCCTTCTCCTTTGCAAAGACCTCTCTTTGTTACAAAGTTAAATATGCCTCCTTTTCCTTCAGAATCACCCGGGTACCAATTTTGAACAGTGCTATATTTAACATCTGCGTCTTTTTCAACAACTATTTCAACTATTGCGGCGTGAAGTTGATTTTCATCTCTCATTGGAGCAGTACAGCCTTCCAGGTAGCTTACTTGTGAGGCTTCATCAGCAATGATTAGTGTTCTTTCAAATTGACCTGTGCCACTGGCATTTATTCTGAAGTAGCTTGATAACTCCATAGGGCATATTACTCCTTTTGGAATGTAACAAAAAGAGCCATCGCTAAATACTGCAGAATTAAGAGCTGCAAAATAGTTGTCAGACTTTGGTACAACTGTTCCTAAATATTTTTTTACTAGATCAGGGTGTTCTTGTACTGCTTCTGAAAAAGAGCAGAATATGATACCTTTCTCTGCAAGAGTAGATCTAAAGGTTGTTGCAACAGAAACAGAGTCAAATACAGCGTCTACTGCAACAACTCCAGCTAGGATATCTCTTTCTTTAATAGGAATGCCTAATTTTTCAAATGTTTCTGCCAGCTTAGGATCAATCTCTTTAGGTCTGTCAGCATCAGATTTTGGTGCTGCATAGTATATAATATCTTGAAAATCAATCTCTGGTATGTCTAGATGAGCCCACTGTGGCATTTCCATCTTAAGCCATCTTCTGTAAGCGTCCAGTCTGAAATCTAATAACCATTCTGGCTCTTTTTTGATTTTTGAGATTAATCTTATTATATCTTCGTTTAGTCCTTTTGGGATAAACTCCTGTTCTAATTCTGTTATAAACCCTTCTTTATAATCTTTATTTGTAAATGAATCTATTATTTTGTTTTCTTCTTGAATATCCATAAAATTGTTGTATAAATAGTATTATACTCATCTTACAAAGTTATAATTTATAAATGATAAAATTAAATGAATTGTTAAAAATATATAGTAGATAAGCAAAATATCCAGCATGGCTTTGTTGGTATCATTATATGTATTATGTTTTTTTCTTAGCTTATCTCTTTTGTATTATGTTCTTATCTATTATTAACTAAGATGAAAGGTGCAGTATAGGGCTTCTTAGCTGAATATATTAAAGGCTTTGTTAAGGGGAATAAAAAATATGAAGCTAACTAAAAGTTTATTTTAATTAGCTTCAATTATTTTAGATGATTATGAAAATAAATTCATATGCTCTCATCTTCTGTGGTACCACCAGGAATCGAACCGGGGACACAAGGATTTTCAGTCCTTTGCTCTACCAACTGAGCTATGGTACCTTGTTTTTGTATTGGATTGCAAATATAGCTATTTTTTATTTGTTTGCAAATTTTTCTTAGATAAATTTTGATAAAAGCATATTAAAGTTGCAAGCAATACAAGTTAAAGTATTAGTGTAAAGTCTATTAGATTAACTCTTGAATTTGACTCTTATTAATCTTTGCATAAAACTTTTATAGAAAAAAGGTATTTTTAG
>JARIAS010000080.1 GCA_029257745.1 Candidatus Cryptobacteroides sp.
TAAAAATTTCCCATGTTTGAAGCTGACAAAGTCAGCAAGTTGGAAATTTTAGCAAAAGAAGCGTAAAATTTTTCATCGTATAAATCTTCACCCAACGTCATAAGCTTTGCAAATTAATCATCATATAATCAATAGATTACGACAAAAAAGCAAAGCAAATAACACAAAAGTACACACGCCACATAAAAATGCGACTGCAATCAACTTAGAAGCGTAACATTAAATAAAAACTTGACTAAAAATAAAGTGCAAGATAAAAAGCGAAGCAACTAACTCAAACTTATATCAGTGACATAAAAAGCGAAGCGACTGACGCATTGAAGATTAGATGAAAAATAGCAGATTGTGCGTAAAAATTTCCCATGTTTGAAGCTGACAAAGTCAGCAAGTTGGAAATTTTAGCAAAAGAAGCGTAAAATTTTTCATCGGCAAATCTTCACCTAGCGTCTTGATCTTTTGATACTTTTCTATCAAGAGAAAAGTATAAAGAAAATTCTATCAAGAGAAAAGTATAAATCACCCTTTAATAATACTTCGTTTAATACGTTTCGGAATCCTCGTAAT
Source organism: Candidatus Cryptobacteroides sp. (assembly GCA_029257745.1). Lineage (GTDB taxonomy): Bacteria > Bacteroidota > Bacteroidia > Bacteroidales > UBA932 > Cryptobacteroides. The sequence continues at coordinate 565 of JARIAS010000080.1, forward strand.
AACCTCATAAGGTATAGTCTCTAGAACCTTAGCCAGGTCTTCAATTTTAGGATTTTCACCAAAAATATTAACAATATCTCCAAGCTTAGCATCTACCCCCGTAATGTCCAACATACACATATCCATACAAATATTGCCAATAGTTGAGACCTTATGCCCATTTAACATAAAAGAGATATTACCACATCCTAGCTTTCTATCAATACCATCAGCATATCCAATAGGAATAGTAGCAATCTTGCTAGGCCTTTGTTTAAGAGTCCCTTTTCTTCCGTAGCCAACAGTTTCTTTTTCTGTGTATAAGTCCTTAATCTGTATAATCTTGCATTTAAAGTATGCAACAGGCTTTAACACTACCCCCTCAATCGCACTTATGCCATATATCCCAATACCAAGTCTTACCATATCCATTTGGTATTGATTAAATCTTTGTATACCAGCAGAATTAAGACAATGAAACATAGGCCTATATCCTATTTTTTTGGATAAATTAAGAGCTATTTCTTCAAACTTATGTATCTGAGACAAAGTAAAATCATCATGCTTAGAATCTTCAGAAGCTGCAAGATGAGTATAAATAGAAGTAATTTTAATACTATCCTCTTGAGAAAGCAATTCGCATAGAGGAGCAATCTCATCAGCCATAAAGCCTAGTCTATGCATGCCAGTATCTATCTTTATATGAACAGGATAATGCTCTATATTGTGTTTCTTTGCGACTTGCGTAAAAGCCTTTAAAGTCTCAATGTTGGGTATGCCGGGTTCAAGTTTATATTTTATTATATCCTCAAAATAATCCTCACCACAGGTGAGCACCAATATAGGTAGGCTAATACCCGCCTTTCTAAGTTCCACACCCTCACTTGGATAGGCAACAGCAAGATAATTAGCTCCTGCTCTTTGCATTATTGAAGCAAATTCTACTGCCCCATGGCCATAGGCATTTGCTTTTATAAGTACAAGTAATTTAGTACTAGGCTTTAACAAAGAACGAAAGTAGCGATAGTTACTTAGACAGTTTGTTAAATTTAGTTCAAGTATGGAGAAATCGTGATACATCAATATAAGTCTTATTTTGGAATAACAAAGTGGTCTTTTATTCTAATATAAAGCCTGCTAGTAGTCAAACCTTGTATAAGAATAGAAAATGAGACTACTGCAAATGTACTTATAATAAATATTTTATAGATAAGAGGGCTGACAAGAGTCTTTGTACCAATGGCTAGGGCAATACTCATTCCACCTTTCAAACCAGCCCATGTAAGCAGTTCAACAAAAGCACTTATCTCTTTCCATTTCTTACTTTTGTACTCTTCTTTTGTAATCTTTATATCTCTGCTAAATGCCAAAACAGGAGGAATAACTGATACAAATCGTGCAATTAATGCCATAGAAACAGAGGCTAGTGCAATAAAATATAGGTGTGGAGCGTCGTTTAGTAGAAGCACAGTGAAGCCTATAAGTATATAAAGACTGCTATTTAATATTTTATCTATAATATCCCAAAATATGTAAAATTGGTTATAATCAGAAGAATTATTGTTCCTTTTGATATGCTTTGCCATTCTAGTTGCAAAATATACACCTACAATAACTGCGGCAATAGGAGCTGATGATTGCATCATATCGCTGATAGCATATGCAAGGCATACGGAAGCCAGACTAATAAGTATCTTAATATGAGTTTGTTTAGTTTTATTAAGAAAATACGAGCCTAAGATTCCCATACTAAAACCCATAACAATGGCACCAATTAGATTCTGAGACATCGTCTCTGTAAATATTTTAACAGCAGTAAGATCTGATTCTATACCTTTGTTGAGCATATTAAATGTAACAAAGAATGCTACTGCAACTCCATCATTAAATAGTGATTCGCCTTCCATTATTATAGACACACGCTTAGCTAGACCTAATCTGTGAAGTATACCCATAGCTGAAACAGGATCCGTAGGTGCTATTATAGAGCCAAGCATGCAAGCTTCAGTAAAGCGTATGTCTATGTCAAAAAAGTGTAATATCCCATACATCAATGTGCTGTATACCATTACTGCAATGAATGTTGAGAAGAGTGACAGACTTAGTATGAAAAATTTGTCATGGCTTAAGTGGGATAATTTAATGCGACAAGAACCTGAGAATAGTAGGAGGCAAATCATTCCTCCCATAATAATATCGTGTAGGGGCAGTTTGTCTACAAATTCTTGTACATATGAAATATTTACTCCGAAATATGCTAGTGTAAGCACTACAATGGAGATGAGATAGGAAAGTCCCATCAATCCTATCTCACTTGGTATTGTTAATTTTAGCAATCTCTCATTTATTAAGCTAAGTATTACTATAATCAGAGAGATTAGCCCTAAAAGCATCATAAAACTCATAATCAGCAAATTATAGTTTTTGTATATCAACTATTAGTTATAGTTGTAGGCTTTTACTTTTATTATACAATATAGCTAATGTCAATTAGCCTATTCTATTGTTGTGGTCCAGAATAGAACTAAAGCAACTTGCAAATAAACCAACATGTCAATTAGCCTATTCTATTGTTGTGGTCCAGAATAGAACTAAAGCAACTTGCAAATAAATCAACATGTCAATTACTCCCATTCTATCGTTGCAGGCGGTTTTGAACTGATGTCATAAACTACTCTGTTAATGCCTTTTACCTTATTAATTATCTCATTACTGATATTTGCAAGGAAGTCATATGGTAGAGGGAACCAGTCAGCTGTCATTGCGTCTGTTGATACTACAGCTCTTAATGCAACAGGGTTCTCGTATGTTCTTTCATCTCCCATTACACCTACGCTTTTGATCGGTAGAAGTATTACACCGGCCTGCCATATAGCATCGTATAGCGTTTTAGCCTTGAGTAGTGGGTCAGATGCACTAGGAAGATTAAGGTGAGAGCAGTCATAATTTCTTAGGCCTTTTATATAAATATCATCAGCCTCTCTCAAAATAGATAATTTTTCTTCTGTTACATCTCCTATTATACGAATACCTAAGGAAGGTCCAGGGAAAGGATGTCTTCCAATAAGCTCTTCTTTTATACCTAATTCTCTTCCAATTCTTCTAACTTCGTCTTTAAAAAGCATTTTTAGAGGTTCAACTACTTTTAGATTCATCTCTTGAGGAAGACCTCCAACATTGTGATGAGATTTGATTTTAGAAGCTATACCCTCTATACCTGCAGATTCAATAATATCTGGATATATGGTGCCTTGTGCAAGCCATTTGGCATTTTCTATGCTTTTTGCATATTTATCAAAGGTGTCTACAAATATTTTACCTATTATTTTGCGTTTTGCTTCAGGTTCTTCAATCCCCTTTAACCCCGATATAAATTCTTTTGAAGCATCTGCTCCTATAACATTGAGTCCCATGTCCTTATAAGAGTGCATGACATCTTCAAATTCGTTTTTTCTAAGAAGACCATTATTTACAAAAATACATGTAAGTTGATGTCCTATCGCCTTATTTAGTAGGACTGCGGCAACAGTTGAGTCTACGCCGCCACTCAGACCAAGTATAACCTTGTCATTGCCTATTGTTTCTTTTAATTCTAAGATAGTACTCTGTATGTATGAATCTGCAGTCCAATCGCCTTTGCATTTGCAAATTTTAAAGGCAAAATTAGCCAACATTTTACTACCTTCTGTGCTGTGAAAAACTTCTGGGTGAAATTGTAGTGCATATGTATCTTCTCCTTTTATATGATAGGCTGCATTTTCCACATCAGCAGTAGAACCTATTATTTCAGCATTCTCAGGAAGATTAAAGATAGTATCACCATGTGACATCCATACTTGTGAAAGGGCTTCAACACCTTCAAAAAGGGGAGATTTAGCCTTTGTTTGTAGCATTGCTCTGCCATATTCTCTAGTTTGGGACCCCTCTACTTTTCCACCATATTTGTGTGCTATGTATTGAGCACCATAGCAAATACCTAAAAGTGGAAGTTTACCTTTAATATCTGTCAGATTTATTTGCGGAGCATTGTTATCTCTTACAGAGCAGGGACTTCCTGATAATATTAAACCTTTAACGCTATTGTCAATTTGAGGCATTTTATTAAATGGGTATATCTCGCAATATACATTAAGTTCTCTAAGTCTTCTGCCTATAAGTTGAGTAAGCTGTGATCCACAGTCAAGAATGATGATTTTTTCGAGCATATCTAAAATTTTGTTCGGCAAAAATAATAAATCTTAGTGATATATAATCTTAATAAATAAGTTATTTTAGTATTTTATAAATAAATGTAAGAAAATAAGTATCTTTGTAAGATTTACAATATGGATCAATTGATCTTGATGAAATAATAAAGTATGGAAGTTAGAAATATAGCTATAATTGCTCACGTCGATCACGGAAAGACTACTCTAGTAGATAGAATGATATATCAAGCTAATCTTGTAAGAAAGCCTGAAAATTTAGGAGAACTTATCTTGGATAATAATGATCTTGAAAGGGAAAGAGGTATTACAATATTGGCAAAAAATGTTTCAGTCGTTTATAAAGGTGTTAAAATCAATATTATAGATACTCCAGGGCATAGTGATTTTGGTGGTGAAGTTGAGAGGGTATTAAATATGGCTGATGGAGTACTACTGCTTGTAGATGCTTTTGAAGGTTGTATGCCTCAGACACGTTTTGTCTTGCAAAAAGCTTTGGAGTTAGGGAAAAAACCTATTGTTGTAGTTAATAAGGTCGATAAGCCCAATTGTAGGCCCGATGAGGTGCAGGAAGAGGTTTTTGATTTGATGTTTTCATTAAAGGCAAATGAAGAGCAGTTAGATTTTAAGACTATATATGGAAGTGCTAAGCAGGGTTGGATGGCAGAAGATTGGAGAGAGCCAACAAGCGATATTACAGCATTGCTTGATGCTATATTAGAGGTGGTTCCACCTCCTGCCATTGTAGAAGGTACTCCTCAATTGCTTATCTCTTCATTGGAGTATTCTCCTTATGTCGGAAGAATAGCAGTAGGCCGTTTGACTCGTGGAGAGTTGCAAACTGGAATGAATATTAGTTTGTGTAAAAGATATGATATTGTAGAGAAGCAAAAAATCAAACAGTTAATGATTTTTGATGGTTTGGGTAAGGCTAATGTCGATAAGGTTGAGTGTGGTGATATTTGTGCAGTTGTTGGTGTCGATAATTTTGAAATAGGGGATACAATTGCAGATTATGATAATCCTGAGGCATTACCACCAATATCTATTGATGAGCCAACTATGAGTATGATGTTTAGCATTAATAACTCTCCATTTTTTGGTAAGGATGGTAAGTTTGTAACGTCTAGGCATATAAAAGATAGGCTTGAGAAAGAGTTGGAGAAGAATTTGGCTTTAAGGGTTAAGCCAGGTCTTAATGCAGAGTCTTTCGTTGTTTATGGTAGAGGAGTATTGCATCTTTCAGTCCTTATTGAAACTATGCGTAGAGAGGGTTTTGAGCTACAAGTTGGGCAGCCTAAGGTTTTGGATAAGACCATAGATGGTAAAAGATGTGAGCCTATTGAGGAGTTGTCTATTGAGGTTCCGGAGCAGTTTGTTGGTACTGCAATAGAGATTTCTACTCGTAGGAAGGCAGCCTTGTTGAGAATGGAGGCAAGGGGAGATCGTACTCTTCTTGAGTTTGATATTCCGACTAGAGGTCTTATGGGGCTTAGGAGTAATATGCTATCTGCAACACAGGGCGAGGCTGTTGTTGCTCATAGATTTAAAGAGTATCAGCCTTATAAAGGAGATATAGAGGGAAGGAATAACGGATCTTTGGTGTCTTTAGAGACAGGTGAGGCAATAGCTTATTCTATGAATAAATTGCTCGATAGGGGTAAATTTTTTGTAGAACCTGGAGAGGCTATATATGCAGGCATGGTCGTAGGAGAACATACAAGGGAAAGAGATATGTATGTGAATATTTGTAAGACTAAGAAACTTTCAAATGTGAGAGCTGCTGGTAGTGATGAGAAGATAGCACTTCCGCCTGCTATTAAGTTTTCTTTGGAGGAGGCTTTAGAATATATACAAGAAGATGAATTAGTGGAGGTTACTCCTAACTTTATGAGAATAAGGAAGATAAATCTTAATGCCCGTTAGTTGAGAGTGTAAGGTCTTATCTGCCTGAATTTGATGGGCTATACATTAATAGTAATTATTTGAAATATTATTAAATAAAGATAATTTTTTTATAAAGAACCTTTAAACTATTTTTGCGTAGACTAGTGCGTTATGCTAGTTATCCAGTTAAGAGAGCTTGTTCGCTAGTATATGAAAATCTTAATGATAGTCTATAAGGGAATGTGGGGTTAAGAAACAGAAAATATTGGTGATAAGATTGATAATATAAAAATAATTACTAACTTTGCAAGCCTTAATCTATTTTAGCTAAGATGACAGATAAATGTATCATAGCCTTAAATGGTTTACCAGTAGGAGTAAGCAAGTATTCTTGGAATATAGGTGTTGAATTATTTCAAGAGTTTGATAATCAAGATATTAAAGATGCGGATATTTCTGTGTCTACGATTTTAGAAAAGTCTGGTTCCTATTTTGGTCTGGATATAGTTATAAATGGAAAATTGTCTCTTGTATGCGATAGATGTTTGCAGGATTTGCAATATCCAGTAGAGGAAAAGATTTTGTTGAGTTGTAAGTTTGGGCAAGAATCTAGTGATACACAGTCCTTACAGGAAGGTGAGAGGGAGATTTTTTACATTGCTCTAAGTGCTGAGGAATTAGATTTGAGACAGATAATATACGACTATATATTACTTTCTCTGCCTATACAAAGGGTGCATCCTGAAGGACAATGCGATAGTAAAATGTTAAGTTATCTGAATGGTGGTAACTTGATACAAGATAATGTTGTAGATAATAGTCCATTTTCAAAATTGAAGGGGCTTTTAGATAATGATAATATAAATTAAAATATATAACAATGGCACATCCTAAACATAAGATTTCAAAACAGAGAAGGGATAAGAGAAGAACACATGATCATGCTGCTGTTCCAACTCTAGCATCTTGCCCTAACTGTGGTACAACTGTAATTTATCACAGAGTTTGTCCAGATTGTGGATATTATAGGGGTCGTCAGATAATAGCTAAGAATGCAGAGTAACTCTGTTAACTTCTAATGGAGCCTAGCTCCAATAGGGCCTCATAGTTCAACGGATAGAACGGAAGTTTCCTAAACTTTAAATCGAGGTTCGATTCCTCGTGGGGCTACTTTTTGTGTAAATATAATTTGTTTGTTAAAAATAAATCAATTATATTTGCGTTCACAAAATGGTTTGGTAGCTCAGTTGGATAGAGCAACAGCCTTCTAAGCTGTGGGTCTTGGGTTCGAATCCCAACCAGACTACAAAAAGCTGATCTTTTTAAGGTCAGCTTTTTTGTATTTTAGTCTTGTAGTAGCTTAAAATAGCTTGTAAATATTATTGTCTAATAGTTATATTTATTCCTTTAATAACTAGTTTTTTAATTCTCTTTTAGTCCCATTTTATGTTGAAAATATACGATTTTAACTAAGATGTATACGACATATCTTAGTTGTTTGCAATATTCTAATGCTTCTTCATGTATATTAAATTTTGTCATATGGTATTGCATGCGTGATTACATATTGTTTTGTATTTATATCTTAATGCTTAGTGGATTATATTAGATAAAGTATTGTACAAACACTATTATATAGTTGTTTGCAATATTCTAATGCTTCTTTATGTATATTAAATTTTGGCATATGGTATTGCATGCGTGATTACATATCGTTTTGTATTACATCTTAATGCTTAGTGGATTATATTAGATAATGTATTGTACAAACACTATTATATAGTTGCTTGTAATACTTTTATGTTTTTATCGGTATATTAAATCTTGTACCTGTTGTCTAGTAAAAAATAGTCTAGTTATAGGTAATTTTATGCTTTAATATAATACTGATATTATTAATATACAGATTGAACTTATTAAATATCTTTTAGTAAGGTAATTGAGATGAGAATGAATTTGTTAATAGTTAATATTTCTGTTTGATTGTTAAGATTGGGGAATAGTACTGATATGAAAAACCCTTATAAAATGCGATTAGCAAATCATAAGGGTTAATATATTAGATAGTGAAAGTTCTTTGTTTTTTTAGAGGACTGTTTTCATATCTTTCTATACTTTCTTCTAGTATAGTGTAGGCTTCTTCAACATCTCCCCAATCTCCAATATCAACTTTCTTAGCTTCTAAGTATTTGTATACCTGAAAGAAATGCTCTATCTCTTTTTTCTGATGAGGATTCATATCTGACAGTCTCTCTAATTTACTCCAAATAGGATCTGAAATTGGCACGCAGATAAGTTTGTCATCTGGTCCTTTTTCATCTGTCATATGGAAGACTCCAATAGGCTTTACCTCCATTACGCACATAGGGAAGGTTGGTTCATTTGCTAATATTAGCACATCTAGAGGGTCTTTGTCTAGAGCTAAAGTCTCTGGTACAAAGCCATAATCTCCTGGGTACATCATGGAAGAAAATAGCATTCTGTCAAAGCGTATCTTTTTTAAGACAAAATCGTATTCATATTTATTTCTGCTCCCTTTTGGTATCTCTACCAATACATCAAAAGTTTTTAGATTGATTTTCATAACAATATTATTTTGTTAATAGTTTTAAAATTCCTATGATATACCTTTATTATATATCATGTATTTATCTGAACAAAGATAGTATATATATGATAATAAATTTATTCTTTGCTCTTAATTTTTTTGCCAAAATACTCTAATCCAAATACTACAATTATGCCTAGTATATAGAATATACAGGCTTCTAGAATATGGTAGTTCTCATATTGGCTTGTAGCTAGAAGAGAAGAAACTTGCTCTATGTCCACGCCCTTGTGTAAAAGCTCTGCCTTGGTGATAGCTTCGCTATTGCTCCATGGCCACACCTTTATAAGAGAGCCAATAATGAAGCCCATAAGGGATAGTAGTGTGATTCGTTCATAGTGTTTAATAAGCCAAGATAGAATTTTGGAGAAAGCCATAAGTCCTATAATACAGCCTAATATGAACGTAGAAAGTATTGCAATATCTCCGTTGTTGATGGCATTCATTATATAGTCATATTTGCCCAATATTATAAGGATAAAGCTACCTGATATGCCTGGTAGTATCATAGTGCATATAGAAATAATGCCACATACAAATATGAACCATAACTCATCAGGACTCTGTGATGGTGGAAGGGTGCATACTACAAGGCCTATTACAAAGCCGATAGCAATGCTGATAAAGTCTTTTGTTCTCCATTGTTTTATATTGTTTAGTATGATTATAGCAGAGCAGATAATCATAGCAAAGAAGAAACTCCATGTCTGAATAGGGTAGTATAACAGAGCGTGCTTCATGATTTTAGCAACAGTCGCTATACTTAGACCAAGGCCTGCAAATAAAGCTATTAGAAAATTAATATCACAGATTATCCAAAAGTCCTTAATTTGACCTTTAAAAAATAATCTCCAATTCTTAAATTTCATTAGGTTGTTAAGGCTGTTTATTATTCTGTTGAATATTCCAGTTATTAAGGCAATTGTTCCACCTGAAACTCCAGGTATAACATTAGCGGCACCCATTGCAAAGCCTTTTAATAAAATGCCTAAATAGGATAGAATATTATCATTTTTTCTGTTTTCTATACCATTCATTAGTACTTAGTTGATTTGTGATAATAGCTGTGTGGTTTTTGTGAAAATATCGTAGCTATGACAGATATCATCTTCTTTGTCAGCTACAATAATATCTAGAACCTTTCCATCAATAAATTTGCGTCCAATCTTAAAGTCAGCTTGTATTATTTTGATAATAAATTCAATACGGAAATCTTGTTTTAGACTTAAAGATAGTAGTAACTGTGAATTAATGGAGCTTATTTTTGATATTAGCTCCTTGTTAAGTCTACCATAAAAATTGAAGTCTTTTAAGCAGATAGTCTGCTTTCTATCTGTGAGTAGAGGTGTTTTCTTGTTAATTTTTCTAAAATCCAAGTAATAAATTGAAAGTTCAATATTATTTTCTTGAGCAAATGTTGTAATTGCCTTCACGCTTTTCTCACGATCTGCATCTTCTGCGTCTAAAAGAATAATGGCTGATTTGATAGCTTTTAATGGTATGAAATGAGTTGCCTTAGGACTACTATATGTCTTAAGACTTCTTTTTCTCAGCCACTTCTTTATGAATTTTAACATAATTATTGTTTATGTGTTGCTATGAGTTTTTTTATCTCAGCCTTAGCTTCTTTCCATCTTGGGACATCAATTTTTGTACCTATAACTTCTACTACCTTAGCTGCAATAATAGATCCTACCTCACCGCACTCTTTAAGTCCAAGACCTAGTGAGTGTGCATATAAAAAGCCTGCGGCATAGGTATCCCCTGCACCTGTTGCGTCAATAGGTTTAGCTGGATAAGCCTGTATATAGTGATATTCTTCACCTGCTTTTACCATTGAGCCATCTTTTCCTACCTTGACAATAGCTATGCTACATTGTTCGGCTAATTTGTCAAGAGCCTCTCTTGCCGGTAGTTTTGTATATGCTTTAGCTTCTGTTTCATTTGCAAATACAATGTCTACATATTTGTCTACAAGGTTATGTAAAAAGGCGTCATTTGATTCTACGACATTATATGAAGCCATATCTATGGATATGATACAGTTCGCTTTTTTTGCCATTTGAACAGCTGTGGTTATAAGTTCTTGATTTTGAACTAAATATCCCTCGATATGAAAGTAGTCATATCCCTCAAAATACTCTTGTTTAAGATCGGCAGATGTCATCTCAAGTGCAGAGCCCATATAGTCTGCGAATGTCCTTTCAGCATTGCTGCCTGTAATAAAAACCATGCACCTTCCCGAAGACTTACTTCCATATAACATAGTAGTCTTTACTCCGTATTGCTCCATGGTACTGGTAAATAGGCTTCCCAACTCATCATTACCAATTTTGCCTATATAGGCAGAGGGCATGCCAAATATTGATGTACAAGTAATTGTGTTTGCAGCAGAGCCTCCTGCTACATATTTTACACCAACCTCTTTTAGGGCAGACCATATTTTATCACCTGTCTCCATATCAACGTGTTGCATGCTTCCCTTAGGAAGGTGATATTTCTTTAATAGGCTGTCATCTTTAAGTACTGCTAAAATGTCTGTAAGAGCATTACCGATTCCTAATATTGATTTCATAAGGCTATATATTAAAAAACAAATTTAAGAAAATATCTGTTATTTTTGTCTTTATGTTTAAATTCGCAGCAAGATATGAAGAGAATAAAGATATATAAATTAGTATTATCAAGCCTATTGGCTATTGTTTTACTCTATTTTTCTTTTGCAAGAATAGAGTGGCTGCCTTTTTGGAAGGCACTTAAATCTTGCGATTGGATATATGTGATATTGTCTATGCTTATTGCTGTATTGGCTTTTTATCTTAGGTCTTTACGCTGGCAATCCTTGTTATGTTCATTAAAATCTAAAGTCCGACTTTTTGATATATTTAATTCTATAAATATAAGTCTTGTATGGAATATGCTTATTCCACGTTCAGGAGAATTTGCACGTTGTGCCTATATTGTAAAGCATTCAGGAGAGGACGCTCAAGGGAAAAAACTTGTAAGTTATGAGAATGTGTTAGGTACAGCAATTGTTGATAGAAGTTTGGATATATTGAGTTTATTAGTATTAGCTTTAGTTGTATTGTTTTTAAAATGGCAGGCCTGTCTTCGTTTTATATCTCTAATACAAGATAAATATTTTGCAGATATTTCTTTAGCCTCTAATTATCATGTTTTGCTTATAGTAATCACTTTATTGCTTATAGCCTTTATCTCCTTATTTTTTTTAAGGAAGAAAGTTGCAATTATAGATAAGGGGATAAAACTCTTAAAAGGGGTATTTAGTGGCATTGTTCTGAGTTTTAAGGAGAAGAAAAGTAGGATAGCTTTGTTGTATTCTGCTTTAGTATGGTTTTCATATGTGCTTACTGCTTATGCTGTGTTATTGGCTATTCAAGGTATAGATATAAATATTTTTGATAAGTCCTTGCAGCCTGCTTTGATAAGATTATCTGCTTTGTCTATGGCAGATGTAGCCCTCTTAGTCCTTGTTGGTTCTATGAGTTCTTTTGTTCCTGTTCCTGGTGGTTTTGGGGCATTTCATATTCTTATAACTTTGGGTCTAAGCGTTTTATATGGGGTGCCTGAGGAAATAGGAATTATCTTTGCGACATTGACGCATGAGTCCCAGGCTATAATTCAGATTTTAGTAGGTGGATTAAGTTTTATTTATGAATATTTTGTATCTTAGTATATTGTGATTACTAAGATAATTATGAAAATATTTGATAATATAAAAGGATTATTTTTTAAGGCTCACAGTAGTGTGGAGTTAAAAGAAGATTGTCTAAAATATCTATACTATATAGAAGAAAATAGGGAGACCTTTGATATAGAGAAACTTGCAAAGAAATGTTCTGTGAATATAGGCTCTGTTTCAGTAGCTTTAGATGAATTAGCAGAGTATAAATATTGGGACGCTAAACAGAATGTCTTGACTAGAGAAGGCAGGAGTTATGCTATTAGGATTATAAGAAAGCATCGTCTGTATGAAAAATATCTTTCAGAAAATTCAGGCTTTTCTCCAGAGGACTGGCATGCCCAGGCTTGTAAAAAGGAACATTATATAAGTGATGAGGAAGAGGCTCATATAGATAATAAGTTGGGTTATCCTATGTATGACCCTCATGGAGATCCCATACCTAGTAAAGATTCTAAATTAATGCCTTTTATAGGTAGGGCACTGTCTAAAATGAAGGTGAATGATGTTGTAAGAGTTACCAGACTAAATGACTATCCTAAGGCTGCTTTCAGGCAGGTGTATAATCTAGGCATAATGCCATCTTCTGTATTTAGAATTGAGGATATAAATGATAACTCTATGGTGATATTTTTCCAAGGGGAAATTATTTATATGCCTGAAGAGCTTTATTCTCTAATATGGGTGGTTAAGGCTAGTGAACAAGACTTGGAACAGATGACATATCAGCGTTTATCTTCTTTGGATTTTGGTCAAGAAGCTACGATAATGGCAATAAGTCCTGCATGTAAGGGAGTCTTAAGGCGTAGGCTACTTGATCTTGGCTTTGTCAGAGGAACTAAGATTAGCATTGATTTACAGAGTCCTATGGATAATCCAATATCTTATATGCTAAGAGGAACGTCTATTGCATTGCGTAAAGAACAGGCAAAGTATATTTTGATTAGGAGGGATTAGTATGTTGTTTGATAAAAAATCTTGTACAGATTGTGCTTCTTGTCCTAGTTCTTCCGTCAGAATAAAACGAATGGGACTCTCATATAATGATAGTGATTATACCATAGCTTTGGCAGGTAATCCAAATACGGGTAAAAGCACTATTTTTAATGCTTTAACTGGTTTAAAACAACATACGGGCAACTGGCCAGGTAAGACAGTGGAAAGGGCTGAAGGAGCTTTTTCCACTGATAATAAGCTTTTTAAGTTGGTAGATCTTCCTGGAACATATTCTTTATTGTCTACTTCTGAAGATGAACAGATAGCTAGAGACTTTATTTTATTTTCCAAGCCAGATGTTACAGTGGTAGTAGCAGATATGACAAGGATAGAGCGTAACCTGAATCTGATATTACAGATTTTGGAAATCTCTGATAAGGTTGTAATTTGTGCTAATCTTGCAGATGAAGCTAGGAGAAATGGTATCAAGGTGGATATAAAGGCTTTATCAGAGCTATTAGGTGTTCCTGTTATTGCAACTTCAGCTCGTTCATCAGAAGGTGTAGCAGAGCTTATATCAAGTATTAAGGCTGTTGCAGAAGGTAAAATAAGGCCTAAAGCCTATCGTGTTGAAAGTATAAGGGCAGATTTTGATGATAAAATAGATATTATTAAAAAAGATATAGAGCAGTTAAGACCTGATATAGACAATTCTAGATGGCTGTCTATAAGACTTTTAGAAAAGGATGAACAGGTACTTGATTTTATTTTTCAAGGGCATAATGAGGATTGTAAGCAAGATTTAGTAGATAAGGCAGATGCCTTGCGTATGGATTTTGGTGATAATATTCATGATCAGATAAGTGAGGCCTTGTATGAAGCTGCTGCAAGGATTAGTGAAAAGGTGATTGTAAAGAAGAATAAGTCAGGAAGGGCTTTATTTGATGTGCAGCTGGATAAGATAGTTACTAGCAAGAGATGGGGCTTTCTTATAATGCTAGCTATGTTGTCAATTGTCCTATGGATAACTATTGTCGGCTCTAATTATCCTTCAGATATGTTGAGTGAGTTTTTGGTATCTAAGCTACACCCTATAATCAAGGGCTTTGCTTTGTCTATTATGCCTTCATATCTAGCTGGTATGTTAGTTGACGGTATTTATTTGACAACTGCATGGGTTGTAAGTGTAATGTTGCCACCTATGGCAATATTTTTTCCTTTATTTACCTTACTTGAAGATTTTGGCTTTTTACCCAGAGTAGCATTTAACTTAGATGAACTTTTCCGAAGGAGTGGTGCACATGGTAAACAGGCTCTTACAATGACTATGGGCTTTGGCTGTAATGCGGCAGCAGTGATTAATACTAGAATAATTGATTCCCCAAGGGAAAGGCTTATTGCAATTATTACAAATAATTTTTCATTATGTAATGGAAGATGGCCTACACAGATTTTACTTGCAACAATATTTATTGCACCATTGTTTCCAACTTATTTTCAAGGGACAGTATCTGTGTTAGCTGTTATATTAATAGCACTATTGGGCATTGTCTTTATGTTTTTGTCTTCTTGGCTTTTGTCTAGGACGATATTAAAAGGTGAAGCCTCGTCTTTCAGTCTGGAACTGCCTCCTTATCGTCCTCCACAATTTTGGCAGACATTATATAAGTCCTTAATAAACAGAACTCTTGTTGTATTGTGGAGAGCTGTTGTATTTGCTGCTCCTGCGGGGCTATTGATTTGGCTTTCAGGTAATATAAATATAGGTGCTCAAAGTATTGCACAGCACCTTGTTTCAATGCTGGATTATCCTGCATGGTTTATGGGCTTAAATGGTGTTATTTTACTAGCTTATATCTTAGCTATACCCGCAAATGAGATTGTTATACCTACCATATTGATGCTTATTGTTATGACAACTGGTGTTAATGCCGGTGATGGAGCTGGGGTTATGTTTGATACGGCTAATGATGCTGATACATTATCATTATTGCATCTTGGAGGTTGGACTGTGCTGACAGCTGTAAATCTTATGATTTTTTCTCTCTTGCATAATCCTTGTAGTACGACCTTGTACAATATTTATAAGGAAACTAATAGTGTGAAATGGACAGCAGTTTCTGCCTTATTGCCCCTTGCCTTTGGTATTATTGTTACTATATTGATAACTTTTGTATATAGATTATTCTTTGTGTAAATATTTGAATAGTAGTATTATAGCTACACTATATTGTTATGAATAATATTATATATTGTTCTTTGTGTAAATATTTGAATAGTAGTGTTATAGGTAAACTATATTGTTATGAATAATATTTCATATATAGTTTGTGAGATGAGTTGTTATCTAATGTATAGTATTGTTAAGTAAGTAAATATGTGTAATTTAATCTGAAGTAACACTTTGAATGTAAGGCAGTTTTTAGCTAAATTTTTGTATGATTATCTTTAATTAATAGCTTTGTTAAGTTGTTATTTCTAATTTACAGATAAATATAAAAGCGTACCAAATATAATTTTTGGCACGCTTATTTGTTTTTATAGCAATGCTTGCTAGCTAGTTATTCTATAACAAGTTCGACAGGGCAGTGGTCTGAACCAAATATATCATTGTGAATATCAGCACTTTTTATCCTATCTTTAAAATTGTTAGATACTACAAAATAGTCAATACGCCAGCCTGTATTATTTGCACGAGCATTAGCTCGGTAACTCCACCATGAATATTTAATTTCTTCAGGGTGTAATGTCCTCCAGCTATCAGTAAAGCCACTTTCTAGGAGCTGGGTGAATTTTCCTCTTTCTTCATCTGTAAAGCCGGCATTCCTAGTATTTGTCTTTGGATTTTTAAGGTCAATTTCTTGATGTGCAACATTTAAGTCTCCACATAAAATTACAGCCTTTTTCTTTCCCAATTCTAGTAAATATTGTCTAAAGTCATCTTCCCAACTCATACGATAATCTAGCCTTCTTAGTCCGTCTTGTGTATTTGGTACATATACGCAAACCAGATAAAATTCAGGCATTTCTAAACATATTACCCTTCCTTCTTTGTCATGCTCCTCTATTCCTATGCCATAGGATACGGATATAGGCTTGTGTTTAGTGTATATAGCTGTACCTGAGTAGCCTTTTTTCTCTGCATAATTCCAATATGACTGGTAGCCTTCAAAATTTAAGTCTATTTGTCCTTCTTGTAGTTTAGTCTCTTGTATGCAAAAGAAGTCAGCATTTAGAGATTTGAATATGTCTTCAAAACCCTTTTTTACACTAGCTCTAAGGCCATTAACATTCCACGATATAAATTTCATAATATTATTCTATTGTCCATTCGCTGCCATTTTTAGTGTCTTTTATGGCAATTCCTAATTCTTTTAGTTTATCTCTGATTTCATCACTTTTAGCCCAGTCTTTATTGGCTTTGGCAGAACTTCTTGATTCTAGTACCATATCTACAAGTCCTGATACCATATTGTTATCTTGTTGTTGGACCTTTGTTTCATCTTTTAGACCTAATACACCGAATATGATATTGTCATAAAGGTTTATAAGTGTATGATAATCATTGCTACTTAGTGTCAATTTCTGCTCTTTATTTAGATTGATGAGTCTGACTGCATCAAAGAATGCAGATATTGCTATCGCAGTGTTCATATCATCGCAGAGTGCATCGTATACATTATTATATATGTTTTTTATTTCAGAATTGTCTGCATTGCATTCTTCTTCAGCTATGCTATTAAGTCTTTCCCCGTATTGTAACTGGCTAGCCTTATTTCCCTCTGTTCCAACTATGTTTGGCTGTATTTTGACTTGTTTTGCGAGTTTGCATAAGTCTTTGTAGCCTTGCATAATCTTTTTAAAGCCTTTTTCTGCTGCTTGTAATGCTTCATTAGAAAAGTCTAGAGTGCTTCTGTAATGAGCTTGCAGTATGAAAAATCTCACTGTCATAGGGCTGTAAGCCTGTGTGAGTGCAGGGTGAGATCCAGAAAAAAGTTGTGAGAGTGTGATGAAGTTGCCTAGGGATTTTCCCATTTTCTGGCCATTTATAGTAATCATATTATTGTGTACCCAATATCGAACACCTGAACTATGTCTGCAAGCTGTGTTTTGAGCAATCTCACATTCGTGATGAGGGAACATTAAATCCATTCCACCCCCATGTATGTCAAAATCTTTGCCAAGATATTTTTCACTCATTACAGAGCATTCAAGGTGCCAGCCAGGAAAACCTGCACTCCAAGGAGAATTCCATCTCATAATGTGTTGTGGCTCAGCCTTTTTCCATAGAGCAAAATCATAAGAATTTTTCTTGTCGTCTTGCCCGTCTAGCTTTCTGGTGCCTTGTAGGCTTTCGTCCAATACTCTGCCTGAGAGTATTCCATATTTGTGTTTTTGATTGTATTTGTCCACATCAAAGTATACGCTACCGTTACTAATGTAGGCAAAGCCCTCATCTAATATCTTTTGTATACTCTCTATCTGTTCCTGTATATGTCCTGAGGCTCTTGGCTCTATGGAAGGAGGAGCAACATTAAGTTGTCTCATTGCTTCGTGGTATCTGAATGTATAGTTTTGTACTACCTCCATAGGCTCTAGACTTTCCAGTCTTGCTTTTTTAGCAATTTTGTCATCGCCGTCATCAGAGTCATGCTCTAGATGCCCTACATCTGTTATATTGCGTACATATCTTACTTTATAACCTAGGTGGCTCAGAAGTTTTTGTAGTACGTCATAAGTTATCCCAGGTCTTGCATGTCCTAGATGTGCATCTCCATATACAGTAGGTCCACACACATACATGCCAACATGGCCTTCATGTAGTGGTTCAAATAGCTCTTTTTTATGTGAAAGAGTGTTTGTGAGAAAGAATTTTTTCATACAAATACTAAATATATTTTACAAAAATAATAAAAAGAGATTAAATATCTTATGTGGATTAAATTGTGTATATCTTTTATTTATTCATTTTTTTATCAGAAAGCAAATAATTATATTTGTGTTTCTCAAATTATTCCATATTATGAAAGTTTCAATTATAATGGGTTCTGTCAGTGACTACGATGTTATGTCGGGTGCTGAACAGATACTATCGTCGTTTGGTGTTGAGTTTGAAAAACGGGTTATAAGTGCTCATCGTACACCAGAATTTATGTATGAATATATGAAAGGTGCTAGGGATAGAGGGGTTGGAGTTGTTATTGCTGGTGCTGGAGGTGCTGCTCATTTAGCAGGTGTGGCTGCAGGCTTGACCACCTTACCCGTGATAGCAGTGCCTATTGAGACAAAGGCTTTGGGAGGTTTGGACTCACTGCTTTCAATGGTTCAAATGCCTAGCGGTATACCGGTAGCAACGGTTGCAATTAACGGATCTAAGAATGCTGCGATATTGGCTACTGAGATTTTAGCCTTATTTAATGAAGACTTAGCTCAAAAATTGCATGATTTTAGAAAAGAGCAGGCTGATAAAGTATTAAATTCAAAAATATAAATATGAATAACTACCGTATTTTCGTAGAAAAAAAAGCCAAATTTAGAATTGAGGCTGATAGTCTAAAGGCTGAGTTGAATGAAAATCTATCTTTAGATATAAAAAGTTTACGGTTGTTAAATGTCTATGATGTGTTCGGCTTTTCTCCGCAATTGTTGGAGAAATGCCGTTACTCTGTTTTTGGGGAGATAGTTACTGATTTTGTTACAGAGGAATGTGATCTAGGCAATAGCAAATATGTGGCAGTAGAGTATCTTCCAGGCCAATTTGATCAAAGGGCTTCATCTGCACTAGACTGTGTTCATCTTATAGAGCCAGATGCTGATGTTGTTATAAAAAGCTCTAGGCTTATTCTTTTGGATGAGACTCTTAGTGAAGATGATTTGGAAAAGGTGCGTAGCTATGTGATTAATCCTGTTGAGGCAAGGGTAAAGGATTTGTCTAAGCTCGTAAATGTTGCTAATCCAGAGCCTTCACCTGTGGAGTTGTTAGAGGGTTTTAGGGCTTTGGAGGATAAAGATTTAGAGTCTTATTGTAGGTCAAAATCATTGGCTATGAATGCAGATGATTTGGCTGAGGTTGTTAAGTATTTTAGGCATGAAGATAGGGACCCTAATGAGACAGAGTTAAGAATACTGGATACCTACTGGAGTGATCATTGTAGGCATACTACTTTTACTACCGAGTTTACAGATATAGAGATAGAGGAAGGTTTTATTCATGATGAGATTAAGGATAGTTATGAACTGTATCTAAGATTAAGAAAAGATTTGTCAAGGGAGTCTAAGAGCTTGTGTTTGATGGATTTGGCAACAATAGGTGCAAAATATCTGCGTAAGCAAGGGCTTTTAGATGATATGGAAATTAGTGAGGAAATCAATGCTTGTAGCATATATGTTGATGTGGATAATGGTGGCAATAATGAGCGTTGGTTATTGATGTTTAAAAATGAGACTCACAATCATCCTACTGAAATAGAGCCTTTTGGAGGAGCTGCTACCTGTTTGGGTGGAGCAATAAGAGATCCTCTTTCAGGTAGAAGCTATGTATATCAGGCTATGAGGATTACGGGAGCTGCAGATATTTGCAAGAGTATGGATAAGACTATTCCGGGTAAGCTCCCTCAGAGGATTATAAGTAAGAAGGCAGCACAGGGATATTCTAGTTATGGTAATCAGATAGGTCTGGCAACTACTCATGTCAGGGAAATATATCATGAGGGTTATGAGGCTAAGAGGTTAGAGATAGGTGCGGTTGTAGGTGCAGTAAAGGCTGAATATGTGAGGAGAGAAAGTCCTGTGGCAGGTGATATGATATTGATGTTAGGTGGACGTACAGGCAGAGATGGAATAGGTGGTGCAACAGGCTCTTCAAAAGAACATACGGAAACTTCCATAGAAACTAGTGGTAGTGAAGTGCAAAAAGGTAATCCACCTGAGGAAAGAAAACTTCAGAGATTGTTCAGGAGACCAGAAATTACACGTTTGATTAAGAAATCAAATGACTTTGGAGCAGGAGGTGTCAGCGTTGCGATAGGTGAATTAGCAGATGGTTTGGATATATATCTATCTCGTATTCCTTTGAAGTATAGTGGATTAAATAATACTGAAATAGCTATAAGTGAATCTCAAGAGAGAATGTCGGTAGTTGTTGAGGCTAAGGATGTTCCAGAGTTTAGTAAATATTGTGCAGAAGAGAATATTGAGTTAACACATGTTGCTGATGTTACCGATAATCATAGAATGCGTATGTTCTATGGTGATAAACTTGTAGTGGATTTAAGCAGGGATTTTATAAATAGTGCAGGAGCTAAGCATTATGCAAAGGCAAAGATTGCTGCAATAGAAGAAAGAAATCCATTTTTGTTAAAAAAGGAAGAGAGTATTAAGGCTAGTATAAAGTCTTATCTAGCTAAATATAATGTAGCATCTCAAAAAGGCCTGATAGAGATGTTTGATTCTACGATAGGTCGCTCAACTGTATTGCTCCCATTTGGAGGTAAGAGACAAAATGTTGAAACTCAGGTATCTGTACAGAAATTGCCTACTGATAAGTATACTGATACTGCTAGTATCATGGCTTATGGATATGATCCTGAATTATCATTGTGGAGTCCATATCACGGTGCTGCATATGCGGTAGTAGAAGCCTGTGCAAAGATTGTTGCAGCAGGTGCTTCTTATGAGAAGATGAGGTTTACTTATCAAGAGTATTTTGAGAGAATGACTAATGAGAAGAGTTGGGGTAAGCCTTTATCAGCACTTTTGGGAGCTTTGAAAATGCAATATGATTTATCTCTTCCTGCCATTGGGGGTAAAGACTCAATGAGTGGAACTTTTGAGAATATAAATGTGCCTCCTACATTAGTTGCCTTTGGTATTACGACTGTTAAGGCTTCCACTGTGATAAGCCCAGAGCTTGAGGCTAAGTCAAAGAGGCAGTATCTGTATTTGTATAGGCATAGTCCAATGTCTAGTTATATGCCTAATACAGAACAACTTAAAACTATGTGGACAGAGATACATAATAATATTGTATCGTCTAAAATAGAGGCCGCTTATGCAATAGAGAGTGCAGGACTTATGGAAGCAATTGCGAAGATGAGTTTTGGCTCTGATATGTCTGTTGATATAAAAATAGATGAGCAGTATCTGTATGAAGCTATAAGAGGCTCTATATTAGTTAGTTCCAATACAAAACTAGATTCAAATAATGCTATCTATATAGGTGAGGCCTTTTCTGATGAGCAGGCTGTGTTGTCTATAAATGGCGAAAAAATAGATATTAAGGAATTATTAAAAAAGAATACTGAGACATTTTCTTCTGTTTACCCTGTTATGAGTAAGTCTCAGTGTGATATGAAGGATTTTCCAATAAATGATAAAATAACATATTCTACTTATAAGGGAGTAAAGATTGAGCACCCAAGAGTGTTTATTCCTGTATTCCCAGGTACAAATTGTGATTATGATACGGCAAAGGCTTTTAGAAAGGAGGGGGCTGAAGTTCATTTTTCAGTATTCAGGAATTTGACAGATGCTGATGTACTAGACTCTATTCAGCAGATGAGAAAGGAGATAGATGAATGTCATATTTTAGCATTAGCAGGAGGTTTTTCTGCGGGAGATGAACCTGATGGAAGCGGTAAATTTATTGCAAATGTCTTGAATAATAAGGATATAGCAGACGCTGTGCATAGACTGATAGATAGGGGAGGGCTTATACTTGGTATATGTAATGGCTTCCAAGCTTTGGTGAAATCGGGCTTACTGCCATATGGTAGGCTTGGACTTGTAACAGAAAATTCTCCAACCTTATTCAGAAATGATATTAATAGGCATATCTCACAGATGGTTGCGACAAAGGTAAGAAGCGTTAATTCTCCTTGGTTGGCAGGTATGAATATAGGGGATGTGTTTGGCATTGCTGTAAGTCATGGAGAGGGTAAATTTGTAGTAAATGAGGATTTTGCTAAAGAGTTATTTGCAAATGCTCAAGTTGCTTTTCAGTATGTAGATATAGAGAATGAGCCTACAATGGACTTTCCTTATAATCCTAATGGATCTTATTATGCAATAGAGGGTATAATAAGTAAAAATGGTCAGATTCTAGGAAAAATGGGGCATACAGAAAGATATGAGAAAGGGCTTTTCAAGAATTTTAATGGGCTAAATTTAGAACAACCTTTATTTGCTAATGCTGTGAGATATTTTAGAAATGGAAGAGCTTAAGATAAATGGAATAATATACGATGGTGTTTCTATCAAGGTGTTCAGGCTTGAAGAGGAACATAAGGTCTTAGTGCGTTTTACTGATGAGATTACAGCTTATTCTAAGATAAAACAGGCTAGCATTAAGGATAAAGGCTTTTATTGTAATGGTATATCTTCTATGATTTCTGAAAAATTACAAAAAGAAGGTGTACCAACTCAATATGTGAGGAAGGTGTCTGATACGGAGCAAATATGTGAGGAGCTTGAACTTATTCCTATTGAATTTATAGTAAGAAATGTGATAGCAGGCTCAATGTCAAAAAGATTGGGTATTAAGGAGGGGACTGTTCCTTCTCAGACTATATATGATCTTTGTTATAAATCAGACAGTCTTTATGATCCTCTTATCAATGATACTCAGGCTATTGGCCTGGGATTAATTAAGGAAGACGAACTTGTTCAGATATATGAGTATTTACGTAAGATAAATGGTATACTAAATCCTATGTTTGAGTCGATAGGTATACGTTTAGTTGATTATAAATTGGAATTTGGCAAAAAAACAGATGGCAATATTGTATTAGCTGATGATATTACTCCAGATACGGCTAGATTTTGGGATATAGCGTCAGGTCAGAGCTTGGATAAAGATAGGTTCCGTAGGGATAGTGGTATGGTAGGTCAGGCTTATGCTACTGTGTATGAAAGACTTAAAACAATAATATTAAAGGATTAATATGTTTAGAGGTATTAATGAGGAATGTGGGGTTTTTGCAGTATTTGGTTTGCCCAATGCTGCAGAACTCACCTACTATGGCCTTCATGCTTTGCAGCATAGAGGGCAGGAAGGTAGTGGTATTGTTTCCGTAGATGATAATGGTTTATTGCAAAGAGTTAAAGGCAAGGGCTTGGTGACGGAAGTCTTTAACAATGAAAATTTAGCTACACTTAAAGGTTCTATGGCAATAGGTCATGTGCGTTATTCTACTAGTGGAGGGCTGGGTATAGAGAATGTTCAGCCATATCTATTCAGACATAATACAGGAGATTTTGCCTTGGCTCATAATGGTAATATAGTAAATGCCAATCATTTAAGGAAGTATCTTGAGGATAGGGGAAGTTTGTTCCATTCTACATCTGATACAGAGATTCTGGCTCATCTTATAAAGAAAAATCCTCCGGAGAGAAATTCGCCACGTATTTTTAATATTGTAGAAGCACTTAATATGATAGAGGGGGCTTTTTGTTTCTTGGTTATGACTCAAAATAGGCTATATGTAGCAAGGGATAAGCATGGTCTTAGGCCCTTATCTCTTGGGCGTATTGGAGATGCCTATGTCGTTAGTAGTGAGACTTCTGCCTTTAGTGTTGTAGGAGCAGAATGGATACGTGATATAGAACCTGGTGAGGTTTTGACTATTGATAAGTCAGGTCTTCGCTCCCGTAGGTATTCTGAATATAAGAGAAATGCGATGTGTGCTATGGAGTACATATACTTTGCACGTCCTGATTCTGATATAGAGGGTACAAATGTTCATACTTTCAGGAAGGAGAGTGGTAAGTTGCTTTGGAAAGAAGCACCTGTTGATGCTGATATAGTCGTTGGTGTTCCAGATTCTTCTTTGAGTGCAGCAATGGGTTATTCGGAAGCAAGTGCCTTACCTTATGAAATGGGGCTAATAAAGAATAGATACATAGGAAGGACTTTTATACAACCATCTCAAGAGATGAGGGATAAGGGTGTAAAGATGAAGTTATCCCCTGTAAAGAGCATTGTTAATGGAAAAAGGATTGTCTTGATAGACGATTCTATTGTAAGGGGTACTACATCTTTGAGAATTGTTAGGATGTTGAGAGATGCTGGGGCAAAAGAGGTTCATGTGCGTATTGCAAGTCCAATGATAAAATATCCTTGCTATTATGGTGTGGATATATCTTCTAGAAAAGAACTACTATGTTCTAATCGTAGTTTAGATGAGGCAAGGCAGATGATAGAGGCAGATAGTTTGGCTTTTTTATCTCAAGATGCTCTTTTTGAAGCAGGGAAAAGGGCTGATTTGTGTTTGGCCTGTTTCACTGGACTTTATCCTACGGCTCTTTACGGAGAAGCAATATCTGCATGTTAATAATATAATATATTCCTTATGGGTTTTATGGCATTTCTGCAAGGCTTTTTGGCAGGGTAGTATGTCTTTTAAAATGATAATAATTAAGCAATTATGGCACTTTCATACGAAAAAGCAGGCGTAAGCCTAGAAGCTGGATACGATGTTGTACGTCGTATCAAAAAACATGTTGCCTCTACATCTAGATTAGGGGTTATGGGTAATATAGGAGCATTTGGAGGAATGTTTGATCTTTCGGCTCTTAATATTAAGGAACCTATTTTAGTCAGTGGTACTGATGGCGTAGGGACAAAATTAAAAATAGCCTTTGCTATGGATAAGCATGATACAATAGGTATAGATGCAGTAGCAATGTGTGTCAATGATGTTTTGGCACAAGGTGCTGAACCTCTTGTGTTTTTAGATTATATAGCTCAAGGGAAGACTCGCCCTGAGGTAGTGGAAGCTATTGTGTCGGGTATTGCTGAAGGTTGTCGTCAAGCCGCTTGTGCGTTGATTGGTGGAGAAACTGCTGAAATGCCTGGTATGTATGAGGATGGGGAGTATGATATTGCGGGATATACAACAGGAGTTGTGGAAAAATCTAAGTTGATAGATGGTTCTAAAGTGAAGATTGGCGATGTTCTTCTAGGCATTGCTTCAAGTGGTATACATTCTAATGGTTTCAGTTTAGTGCGAAAAATATTCTCTGATAATAACTTAGACCTTCATAAGTTATATCCTGAATTAGATAAGGAGCAAAGTCTTGGTCTCGTCGCACTTACACCTACACGTATATATGTAAAACAGGTATTAGAGATTATATCTGCCTGTGATGTCCATGGTGTAGCTCATATAACAGGAGGTGGCTTTGATGAAAATATACCTCGTATATTTCAGGAAGGACAGGGTGCAAGAATTGAAGAGGGTACATGGGATATATTGCCTATTTTTCACTTCTTAGAGAAACATGGGCAAGTAGAACATAGACAAATGTTTAATATATTTAATATGGGCATTGGAATGGTGATAGCAATGGACAGGTCCGATGCTCAAAAAGCAATTGAAATACTTGCAAAATATGGGGATAAGGCAAGTATAATAGGGGAAGTTATAGAGGGGCAAGGTGTCAGTATTGTAGGAAAAGACTTATAGAGGGGCAGGAAGTTTGATTATTTAAAGTATTTATGAAATGAAAGCACTTATAAGCGTTAGTGATAAAAAAGGAGTTGTTGAATTTGCACGAGAGCTTGTTTCTCTTGGTTGGGAACTTATCTCAACTAGTGGAACAATGAAGATGTTAAAAGAGGCAGGCTTGCCAGTAGTTGCTGTTAGTGATGTTACAGGTTTTCCTGAGATCTGTGAGGGGAGGGTTAAGACTCTTCATCCAAAGATACATGGTGCACTTCTGGCAAGAAGGGATGAACCTAGTCATATTAAGGCATTAGAAGATAATGGTATAGAGCAGATTGATCTAGTGTGTGTGAATCTTTATCCATTTGTTCAGACTATTTCTAAGCCTGATGTTTCAATGGAGGACGCCATTGAGAATATTGATATAGGAGGCCCTTCTATGTTGAGGAGTGCAGCAAAGAATTGGTCATCTGTTACTGTACTTGTTAATCCTGATGATTATGATACAGTTATCGAGGAGCTTAGGACTGATGGTAAGACTTCTGATAAGACGCGTCTTGCTCTTTCTGCTAAGGCTTATACTCATACTGCTGAGTATGATATGGCAATAGCTACTTATATGAGGGATAAGGCTAATTTAAGTGAAAAATTATTCTTAGAATATGACTTAAAGCAGAGCCTACGCTATGGAGAGAATCCTCATCAAGAAGCTAAGTTTTATAAGTCTCATACTGTGCCGTCTTTCTCTCTTGCAAATGCTGTACAATTGGGGGGTAAGGAGCTTTCATATAATAATATACAAGATGCAAATGCTGCTTTATCCATTGTTAGAGAGTTTGATGCTCCCGCTTGTGTAGGTTTGAAACATATGAATCCTTGTGGCGTGGGACTTGGCTCTACTATATTGGAGGCTTGGAAGAAGGCTTATGAAGGAGATAAGATTAGTATATTTGGAGGAATAGTTGCAGCTAACAGAGAGATAGATCTGGATACAGCAGAGTTATTACAATCTATATTTCTTGAGATTATTATGGCTCCATCTTTTTCAGAGGACGCTTTAAAACTTCTGCAAACTAAGAAGAATTTGAGATTGTTACAGATTGATATGACTAAGGATACTAAGTCTTATAAGCAGTTTGTTAGTGTGCATGGTGGTATGTTAGTGCAGAATATAGATCTTAGCACAGCTAAAATAGTGTCTGATATGTGTGTTACTAAGCTTGGAGTAGACGAAAAACAATTGTCAGATTTGGATTTTGCATGGAGGGTGGTAAAGCATGTAAAATCTAATGCAATAGTAGTTGCTAAAGATGGCATGTGCCTTGGAGTAGGTGCTGGACAAATGAATAGAATAGGTTCTGCAAAGCTTGCTCTTGAACAGGCAGAGGCTAGTCTTAAGGAGCAGGGTAAAGATATTAGGAATGAGGCTCTTGTCTTGGCTTCAGATGGATTTTTCCCTTTTGATGATTGTGTGGCATTAGCTGCGGAATATGGAATAAAGGCAATAGTTCAACCCGGAGGCTCTATGAGAGATGCTGATTCAATAAAAAAGGCAGACGAAGAGGGAATAGCTATGTTGATGGCGGGAGAAAGACATTTTAAACATTAGGATATGGGTCTAGTTAGTACGTTTCGTGCAAAGTCTGATATTAAGGATGTTCAGACTATTGATTTTGGCTTATTGACCACTTCAAAAGTATTAGTGGTAGGTTCGGGTGGACGTGAACATGCTATTGTTGATGCTCTTTCACGTTCTATATATGTGGATAAGATTTATGCTGCTCCTGGTAATGCTGGAATAGCCGAAAAGGCTCAGTGTGTTGATATTAAGGATACTGATATAGAGTCTTTATTGGCTTTTGCAAAACGAGAAGGAATAGATTTAACTATTGTAGGACCTGAAATAGCCCTTTCTTTAGGTATAGTAGATCGCTTTAATGATGAGGGCTTGGCAATTTTTGGTCCTAATAAGAAGGCGGCTCAAGTTGAATCAAGTAAGGACTTTGCAAAGAGAATTATGTCTAAATATTCCATAGCTACTGCGGATTATAAGACTTTTGAGGATTACGATGAAGCTTTAGCTTATGCTAAGTCAAGAGATCTTCCTATTGTTCTTAAATATGATGGTTTAGCTGCTGGAAAAGGAGTTGTTATCGCCCAAAGTGAAAAGGAACTGGAAGAGGCACTTAGGGATATGCTATTAGATGATAAATTTGGAAAAGGAAAGGTCGTGATAGAGGATTTTCTTGATGGACCTGAATTTTCATATATGTGTTTTGTCGATGGTACTAATGTGTATCCATTGGCAATAGCACAGGATCATAAGAGGGCGTATGAAGGTGATAAGGGCCCTAATACGGGGGGTATGGGAGCATACTCACCTGTGCCATTTATAAGTAAGGAAGATGAAAAGGAGGCTCTTGAAAAGATAATGAAGCCTATGGCTGAGGCTCTTGTACAAGAGGG
>JARIAS010000013.1 GCA_029257745.1 Candidatus Cryptobacteroides sp.
GTATATCTATTTGATTTATAATACTTTCTTAGACTTTATATTAGTATCAAGAACAATAATTCCCTCTTATTAAATTTTGCCTAGAAATAGATAAAAATATAGTGATAAAATAGTACTAAATATATCATATCGCTATAAAACGAGACATGCAGCACAACAAAAAACAGCTGAAAGTATTATAAATCAAATAGATATACTCTATTCTTATATAGGCTAAATGCAGATAATATACTAAACTACTCAAATACGCTATATCTGATAGTCCTTGCATATGAAGCAATATTATACTTTTAGGTTTTTATAATAAATAGGAAACAAGTTAATATTATGTGTAACTATAATCCTCCAAAGAAATTATAAGAAAATAGTAATTATTACTTGGTATTGACATTATATGAGATTTATTGTACTTTTACGCCCATTTTTTATCTCATAAGCCATTTTTAATGGGAAATTTTATAAAAAAGATATTATTTATTTTTGTATGTTTTAGCAGCCTCTCATTAGTGGCAAAACAACATACAGATAAGCATATATTGGTATTTTTAGATGGCTATACAAAAGAAGCTCTTGCTATGACTACTGTGAAAATAGAAGAACTTTCTTTAAAACAATATTCTGATATAAATGCAAAAATATATCTTTATAATCTAAAGCCAAATGTTACTTTTACAGTAGAAGCCTCGTATATGGGCTATAAAGATAGCCATAAAAAGATTAAGCATTACACTAATAATCAAATAGATACAATACTATTGTATCCTAGAACATATGCCTTTGATGACGTTGTTGTAACAGGAGAAATATCAAAACAAGAGTCAGGTATAACAAAAATCAAGAAAGATGCTCTTGAATATATACCAACAATAAGTCTAAAAGACGTATTTTCATTAACAGCAGGAGGTCTTTTTACAAGCTCTAGCTTAAATAATGTACAGCAAGCCCAGATGCGAGAAGTGGGACTTTCATCAAATTCAACACTAGGAACTTCTATAATATTAGATGGTGCTCCCCTATCCAATAACGCAAATCTAATGACAATGGCAAATCACAATCAAGCTCTTGAAAGTAGAAGTACCATGAATCAAGGACTTGATTTAAGAAACATATCAGTAGAACACTTAGAAAGTATAGAAATAGTACAAGGCATACCTTCAGTACAATACGGAGATATAACTAGTGGACTTGTAATATTAAAAACTAAGGCAGGAATATCTCCATATGAAATTAGATTACAATCAGATCCCTACACTAAATTAGCCTCAATATCAAAAGGAATGAGAATAAATAAAGGGAACAATCTATATATAGGAGCAGACTATACCTATTCTTCTCAAAATATAAGAAATCCTACCAAGGACTATTCTCGTATTACAACTATTCTAAGACACTCATATACAGGCGATGGGAACAAAGCTTTACACATCAATAATACACTAAATTACACAAGTGCATTGGATAGAAATAAATTTGATGAAGAAACTATGTTAAGTAAAGAATCGTATAATGGTGCATTCCACAATATCTTATTTAACACAGAGGCATTTAAACAATATGGCAATAAGTCCAGACTTAGTATCACTTCTTCCCTAAATATTGTTGTTAATAATATTAAACAAGAAAAATATATTAGCACTATTACAACAATACATCCAGACAAAATAACAGATTATGAGGGAGAAGGAAGATTTTTACCCAAATTATATTTCACTACATTTGAAACAAAATCTTTACCAATCAACTACTTTCTTTCCATAAAAAACAATAATAATATATTGTATAACAATATCCTAATTAATCTATTAACAGGATTAGACTTACGTTATAATAAAAATCTGGGACAAGGTACAATTTATGATTCAGACACTCCCCCAAACCCTAATTCAACAACATCTTCAAGGCCGATAGCGTATAAAAATATACCTGCATCAGCACCTCTATCCTTATTTGCAGAAGGTGAAGTTAAGATAGATTTAGCTTATAATTGGAAGAATAAGACACGACTTGGCTTAAGATCTACATATGACTTAAACTTATTTAATACAGCCTATACTTTAAGCAAGAAAATAGCTTTAGAGCCAAGAATTTATACTAGTTTTACAAGTCCTCTCTGGAAGGTATTCCACCAAAATACTGAGCTAAGATTTAGTTTTGGATATGGAGAACATGTTAAATCCCCTACCCTTGCATATCTTTATCCAGAACCAGCATATATAGATATTGTAGAATTAAACTATGCACATAGTAATGATGCTTATAAATTAGTATGGCTAAAAACACTTGTAAAAGACAGGAAAAATATCACGCTTGACTTTAACAAGGAAAGAAAATTTGAGATGGGTATAGGTTTAAGTTATGCAGGAATAGCATTAGATATCAATGTATTTAAACATATCTCCGTGAAAGGCTTTGAATATAAATCAGAACTTGTATATACGCCCTATACTAAATATCGTTATCCAGAAGGAGGATTTGGAGAGATTAAAGCAGATATAAGCATGTTTAGCAATGAGCATATTGATGAAATATCATTATATTCTATACCGAATAATAGTGTGAAAACAATAAAACAGGGTATAGAATATGTCTTATCCCTACCTAAAATAAATAGTATCAAGACAAGACTGACATTGCAAGGAGCTTACTATCATACTACTTATGCTAATAGTCAGCCTATTGCTTACAGGCCAAGCCTAGCAGAAAATGGAAAAGCCTATCCATATATAGGTTTTTATAATGGAAGAAATGATTATGTCATGCAAAGATTCCACTCATTACTAAGAAGTGACACACATATTCCCCTACTTAAACTTATATTTTCATCTAATATTCAGGCAATTTGGTTCAGTTCTAGACAAAATTTACCTTATGATTCTTATCCCTTATATTGGGCAGATGAGTATAATGTAAGACATAGAGCAGATGAGATTGATACAAGATTAGAGGAATATTTAATACAAAAAGTAGACGATAAATTTTTCTTGAAAGATATTACGCCATTATCTATTTCATGCAATATAAAAGTAACAAAGGAGATAGGTAAGCACTTTAAAATATCTTTTTTTGTAAATAATATTTGGAGTTATGATCCAATATACCAGACAAATTATAAGACTAAAGTACAAAATAGAAAAACAGCCTTTTTTGGCAGTGAAATAAGAATTAAAATTTAAGATATGAAACAGAAAATATTACTGATACTATTCCTATGTATAGGACTAATATTTTATTCATGTGAAAAAGATAACACATCATCAATTAAAACAGGTATAAGTATAGAGATGCCTTCCAATCTACCTGAGAATGCACCTGAACTTAAGAATTTTATATTATTATTTACTAATCAAGAAACAGGAGAAGTTTTCACACTTGATAATATAGATGCCTACGAAGATTTTGCTAAAACACTTAAAGCAGGTATATATGATATATCAGGAACCTCTGATTTTGTAATCATAAATGGGAAGAAACAAAGATATGTTGTATCTATGAATGATGTAGTTATCAGTAGCAATATGGCTCCTTTAACTATAAAGCTATCATTTGTAGAACTTAAAGAGGATTTTGTAATAAAAGAGATCTTTTACTCAGGAACAGTAACAAAATTAGTAGAAGGCAATACTGCTAATAACAAAGCACAAAAACAATATATAAATGCCTGCTATGTTATTATTAGCAATAATAGTGATCAATTACTCTATGCTGATAATCTTTGCTTTGCAATAAGTGCAGGAAATTCCGCCAATGCGATACTGAACAAAAATATTTCTAAGTTTCTTCCTGATGAAATTGGAGTTGAAGCCTTATTTAGGATACCTGGTGATGGACATAAATATCCAATCCAAGCAGGTAAAGATATAGTAATATGTATGGAAGCACAGGATCATAGCATTGTAGCAGAAAATGCACCTAATCTAGCTAAAAAAGCTAATTTTGAATGGTTTGAAGAAAATAGTAATCCAAAATTTCAGTTGTCAGACAATCCTGACGTACCCAATATGGAAATATTATTAAAAGAATCGTTCACGTATACACTTCTCAATATGCATGGAACTCAATCATATATGCTTCTTAAATTAGAAGAAGATTATACAGATTTTGCAGCAAAACATACTAAAGAATATCAACCTGCAAATTCTAAGGCAGCAAAGAAGCAAAGTCTATTTATACCCACTACTATGATCATCGATGGTGTACAATTAGCGAGTGGAGAAACTATTGTAGCAAAGGTCTTGCCTGAATCTATTGATCGCAGCTATACTTATGTAACTAAGACTAAAATGGGCTATACAGTAAGAAGAAAAGTAGAAAGACAAGACGGTAAAAGAGTTATTTATAAGGATACTAATGATTCTGCCAATGATTTTGATAGAGATGTGCCTTCTTCACTTTTAGACTAGATTATGATGAAAAATAAGCTTGTTATTTTATATATACTATTTGAACTATGTCCCATACTAATGATAGGACAGGAAAGATGGTGGAATAATGATAAGATATTATATAACAGGCTACTTTTAGAAAATTCTGCCTTAATAAATGACTATAAATCAAGAGATTTTATTGAGGCAGGCTTTTATTTAAACTATGCAAAGAAAAGTCCCAAAAGACTTATAAGCATAGCAGCCAAAACACTAGATTATTCAATGGCAACAGAGGGTCTTAAAAAGATAAAAGACTTAACTGTCTATGCTAAAGCATATTATACAAGAAGTACAGAATATGGTCTATCGCATAGTTTAACTAAAGATAGTCATATATTCTATCCCTTTATAGTAGCAGACAGTATAGCAAAAGACAATCATACAGAGTCTTACTATATGCAAAGTTCAATAGCATATAAATTATCTAATAAAATAAACATAGGCATTTCTCTCAGCTACAAAGGTGAGATTAGATATAGTAGAAAAGACCCTAGAGTATTAAATAATATATCTAGTATAAATTCCCAAATATCAGCTAGTTATCATACTAAACTAGGACTTTTCTATTTTGATATACACAATCAAACATATAGACAGGCGATGTCATAT
Source organism: Candidatus Cryptobacteroides sp. (assembly GCA_029257745.1). Lineage (GTDB taxonomy): Bacteria > Bacteroidota > Bacteroidia > Bacteroidales > UBA932 > Cryptobacteroides. Next base: position 5,034 of record JARIAS010000013.1, read on the forward strand.
GCTCTATATGAAAACTATTCAAGCCAAAAGATTTTTGTTTTAAGACCATTTGGTGCCTACAATCTTAGATACTCTGTACTTTCTTCATCAAGCGACTCTTATTATCATGACTTTGACAGGTATGGCATATCATTATCATATTTGTTAGATAAATACAATCTTTATATAGGAAATAAATTTAGCTATCTATCAGCTAAATTAAAAAGCCTAGAAGCAGGTCTATATCCCAACGAAAAAATAAGTCTTGAATATAACAACAAACTTATATCCGATATATACTATTTTAATAAAGAAAGTAAATTATTTATAGTAAATGACTTATATTATGAATACATAAAAGGAATTGAACGTATATACCGGCAGGTAAAGGCTGAAGATAGAAATTTCTATCACTATGAATTTGTGACAGCATCTACAAGTTTTTCAGGTTACAAACTAAAAAACGAGCTAAGCCTTAATCTTCTATTAAAGAAAAGAAAAAGCCATTATCAGGGCTATCTTTCATATATAGCAGACTATGCTAATTCTCAGTCTTTTGACGAAATATTATATAATAAAAAACAATTATCCTTTATTAGACTTGGCATTAATATAAAGAAAAAATATAACAGCAATATAGCCCTAAATACAAATATATCATATAGCTATAAAACGAGACATGAAGCACAACAAAAAACAGCTGAAAGTATTGTAAATCAGATAGATGTATCTAGATTTTTATATAGTTTAAATGCAGATAATATAGTAAATTTATCAAATACGCTATATATCAGTCTATCAAAAGAGAATGAGTATTTAGCATTAAGACTTAATTTAGATTTAGGGATATGGGACAAAATCTATATGCACAAAGCTTATACTTATACAATTAATACTTCTATAAGTTATAACTTCTAATTACTTGACTTTAATATGCAAATAGGCCTTAATATTTCAATTTATTACTATTGCATCTTATAATCTAGCATCAACCTGCTCTCTATTCAGGCAAGATTTTACGTCATATAATACAGAATTTTTAGCCATAATAGACCTTATATCCATAGATAAAAACTCTTTATGAGCTACTGCGAGAATAACTGCATCATAGTCCTTATGTTCTTCCTCTATACTATTTAACAATTTGAGACCATATTCTTGTTCAATCTCACTGGCATCAACCCATGGGTCATAAATATCTATATTATCTGTATATTCTTTTAAACTACTATATATATCTACAACCTTTGTATTTCTTATATCAGGACAATTTTCCTTAAAACTTATACCTAAAATCAATATCTTGGCATCTTTAACAAGTATAGCCTTCTTATTCATCTGTTTTATCAACTGTTCAGCAACATATTCCCCCATACCGTCATTGAGTCTACGTGCTGCATACATAAGCCTTGGTAAAAGACCATAGACTTGAGCCTTCTGTATAAGATAATATGGGTCTACGCTGATACAATGTCCTCCCACAAGCCCTGGGCTCATCTTAATAAAATTCCATTTAGTAGATGCTGCATCCAAAACTTCTTTAGTATCTATCTCCATGGCATTAAATATTTTAGCCAACTCATTAACAAAGGCAATATTAACGTCCCTTTGTGCATTTTCTATTATCTTTGAAGCCTCGGCTACTCTAATTGAAGAAGCCTTGAAGGTGCCATTTACAAGTACAGAATTATATACCTTGTCCACTATATCTGCAACTTCCTTAGTAGAACCTGATGTTACCTTTACTATCTTTTCTACACTATGTTGCTTATCGCCTGGATTAATTCTTTCCGGAGAGTATCCAACATAAAAATCCTTATTAAATACCAATGCAGAATATTTTTCTAATACAGGGACGCATTCTTCTTCCGTAACACCGGGATATACAGTAGACTCGTACACAACAATATCCCCCTGTTTAAGAAATTCTGCTACAAGTTTACTAGCTGATAATAAAGGACTTAAGTCTGCCCTATTTTGCACGTCTACTGGTGTAGGAACAGCAACTATATAAAAATTAGCTTCTCTTAGTATCTCTTTATCAGAACTGCAGATAAAACCATTCTTTATAGCGTCCTTTAAAAGAGATTCTTCTACTTCATTTGATTTGTCAATCCCCTGCATTATACTTTCTACACGTTGAGCATTATAATCATAACCCACAGTCTTATATTTAGTAGATAGTAATCTTGCCAATGGAAGTCCAACATATCCTAAACCGATAACAGCTATCTTTATCATAGTCTTTTAATTTATTACACAAAATTAATAAAAATAATATTCAAAAGTTCACTTTTCATATATAGCTTTTGCATTACAGGCTAAGTTCAATTAATAATACTATCATACTGACAATATTTTTTAATAATACAATTAACATAAAGGTATCACCATAGGATAGTAAGTAATTAATTTCAGTCTACAATGTTTTGATAGGTCATATTTTAACTTTATTGCACAAGATTATAATACAAGTTTTTAAAACATTATAATACTGAAGAACATATAGAACACATAAAATGATACTTACTGTAAACTATATCAATACAATCTTGATGTAATATATAATGAGATGTATATATAATACAATCAAATATTTACAGAACATTAATAAGTGTATAAAACATATAGTAACTTAATTGTGTGTATCTACTTTTTAGTATGAAGTAAACTGTCTTATAATCCACATTATCACTGTATTTCACAAAAAACAATAAAAAGAGAGTGTGTCTAAACTTTCATTTTAACCCACTCTCTTAAAATTACAGTACAATTTTATTTATGAATTCTATTCTGCTTTATAAGTTGTATTTCCATTCATAATAGTTTCTTTTACTTCCACTTTATGAATTTCATTAGGCTTAATCTTGAATAAATCTTTATTTAGAATTACAATATCAGCATATTTTCCTTTTTCTAAACTACCTATTTTATCTTCCATTCCTAACTGATAAGCCGCATTTATAGTATAACCTTTTATCATAGATTCTAATGGCATTTTTTCAGTAATAGGAGGTAATGGAACAGCTCCTTCGTCCAATCCTTGTCTTGTCATTCCTACCTGTATATTATAAAGTGGAAACATTCCGAATTCTCCCCCTACTGGAAAATCACTTCCAAAAGTCACTTTCGCTCCTCCATCTTCTATGGATTTGATGAGATAACGTTTTTTAGAACGTTCTTCTCCAAGTGCTGGGCTAATAGTTGCTTCATCTCCTATCCAAACAGGTGTAGTTTGAGCAATAACATTTAACTGCCCGAAACGAGGTACATCTTTATCTTGAATTACAATAGCGTGTGCAATGGTATATCTACTTTTGCTATTTGGTGCTTTGTTTTTAGCATATTCTATGGCATCTAAAGCTTCAGAAATAGTTTTATCTCCTATGGCGTGTATGTGAACATGAAAATCATTACTTGCAATATCGGCTACAAAATTTTTCAGTATATCACCCTCTAAAACCATTCCTCCTTTGTTATTAGGTGTATCGCTATAATCTTCAAATAAAGCGGCAGTTTCAGATTCTAAGGTACCATCATTATGGATTTTTATTGTGTTGGGATAAATCAATTCAGATTGATATTTCTTTTGTAGTTCCTTTAATTTTTCAATAGCATTAGGCACAAGCATTGGTGCTTGTACAATATAAGAACCAACTATTTTTAAAGGTAATTTACCTTCTTTTTCTAAACGTTGCAATGCAGGATAAACTAAATCTTCCATTTGCATCATTCCCGCATCATAATAGGTAGTAACTCCTGCAGAAGAAGCAAATGGCAACATTTTTTCTGCACTTTTTTGAATTAATTCAGACGGTAATAAATTTAATTGACTGATCATTGGAAAAATGGTCATAGCCTCTAAATTCCAACCCGATGGTTCTCCGTTAGCTTTTCTTTTGTACATATGCACTCCCGGTATTGGGTCTGGAGTATCTTTGGTGATTCCTGCTAATTCATATGCTTTTGAATTAACCCAACAAGTATGCCCACCTTCATCTAAAATCATTGCAGGACGATTAGGTATGATTTTATCTAATAATTCTTTTGTCGGTCCATTTTTTCCAAATTTTAAAGGCATAATTCCCAAGCCAAAAATACTTGAATAATCAGAATGTTCATCTGCAAATTTTTTAATTTGAGCTATCCATTGTTCAGGTGTGCCGTGTGGATCTAAAGAAATTCCGACAGCTCCCGATGCACCAAAAGCATAATGAGCATGTGTATCAATAAAACCTGGCAGAACAAAATTCCCTTCTAAATCTTCTATCTGAGTATTATCTCCTACGTATTTTTCTACTTCGTTATTACTTCCTACAAAAATTATTTTTCCATTTTTTATGGCAATTGCTTCTGCATTCGGATTTTTTTCATCTACCGTATAGATATTCCCATTTTTTAGGATTCTATCTGCGGGTTCTTTTGTGTTTTTACAAGCTATTGCAAAAAGTAAAATTGCAAGTAAACTAAGGATTGTTTTTTTTCTCATATTTCTGATTTATAATTAATTATTAGTTTCTTCTTTTTGAATAAGTTTTAGAAAATGTTCGTCATTTTTCTTTGTTAAAAAAGGAATAATATCGGTTAAATAAGCAATTTCTTTTTCTATAAGTGTATTTAAATATGGATTTTCATCGTTTCTAAACGATAATATTTTTTTCATTATTTTTTTTAATTCGGATAATGATTGAACCCACATATATTGACTTTTCACAAAGCCTTCTGGGGAAATATAGAAATAGCGTTTTCTTTTTTCGTCTTTTGTGATAAAGGAAATATCACCTATTTCTAATAAAAAATTGAGGAACTTACTGGTAGAACTTTTACTTAAATTAAGTTGCTCCATTAATTCTTGAAAGGTAAAATATTTTTGTCCTGAAACGTATATAAACCCTAAGATTAGCCCCGAAGTATAAGGATATCCGACATTTTTGTAAATTGTAGCGAATTGTCCTATTATTTGATTTTTTTCTAAGTCCATAAAGCTATGCTTTTATTTAAAGAAAAAATAAAACGCAAAAACTATCTAAAATAAAGTAGTTAGTGTATTTTACTCTTAAACTTTTGACAAAGGTATGTAAAATAAATTTAGTTCACAAATTGTGAACTAATCTAATATTGTATTTAAACTAACAATCTATATATAAATGATACTATTTTTTAGTATTTTAAACTAGTCTATTTCAATTTTTAAGAATAAGAACTTTTAAATTGAGTTTAATCCCTCTTTTTTCTACTACTTGTGTGCTTATTTCTTGAAATAGAATATATAGAATGATAATAAATCTATACTTTCTAATATACTGCTCTAATATAACAATCTATACAGTCATATTATCCCTGTTTTTCACAAAAAACAATAAAAATCCTCAGCTTTTCTTGAATCAATAAAAGTTCAAACAACATAGTTAAAAGTAAGAATGTTAAACATTCTTAATCTTCCACTTCATATAAATGATAAAACAGCCTTTATCTTTATACATGGTAAAAACCTGAAAAACAAGTATCTATAATTTTTATATTTATACTTACTAAAATATTTTTTATTATTTGTTTGAATTAATAAATCCACTATTCCTTCCTAAAAAGTATATAAGGTAAATTTGAATTGAAAATTAAAAATCAACTTTATACACTTTCTTAGGACTGTATCTTAAGGCTTGAATATCTGTCATTAATATAGCATATCTTAGCTATAATAGGCTAAAAGAAGATTAATCACTTAATTAATATATAATAAACTAGTTAAGGGCTTTAATAATTAGCCTTTTATGACTATAAAATGGTGTACAAATAAAATTAATAATATATTAATTGCAAGACTTTTTAAAAGATTTTGTATTTTTGCAGAATAGGTAGAACGTTTCTGTCGCACATTGATGAGGAAAGTCCGGACAGGTAAAGCAACTTGCTGTGGAAAGCACAGATAGGAGTAATCTTATAGTAGATGTAACAGAAAATTACCGCCTTCGGGTAAGGGTGAAAACGTGGGGTAAGAGCCCACGACAGGTATTAGTGATAATGCTTGGCTACATTCTCAAGTCCTGCAAGACCAAATATACTAACGTTTTAGACCAGCTTTGTCGAGTTAGGGGGTAGGTTGCATAGATAAATGACAGATTAAAACAGAATCCGGCTTATGGTTCTACCTGCAAGATAATAATAGGCTAAGTTTTAAATACTTAGCCTATTATATTTTACACAAATTATAAAAATGATTTACTAAAAGACTGAAAATATTACTCTAAAAACAGATATTATTTAATTCTATATGGTTGAGCATCATATAAGCAGTATCTCTTAGCCTTTCTTATCCATTTTTGTTCTTCCACTTTGATATATTCTTTCATTTCTTGAAAAGATAGCTCTGCATTAATATATTGCATTAATACTGTATCACCTAATTTTTTCTCAAAAGTAGG
>JARIAS010000030.1 GCA_029257745.1 Candidatus Cryptobacteroides sp.
CAATGGAACTATTTGGATCAGCGGTACATATCATAATATTTTTTCTATTGCAAGGTGTTTAACTGAGTTGGGCTTTAAAATATTAAATTGTGTCACTTGGGAAAAAACAAACCCACCACCTAATCTATCATGTAAGTATTTTACTCATTCAGCCGAATATATTCTATGGGCACGTAAAGAACCTAAGATTACGCATTTCTTTAATTATGAGCTTATGAAGAAAATTAACGGAGGAAAACAGATGCGTGATGTGTGGAGATTACCCGCAATTGCAGCTTGGGAAAAATCTTGTGGTAAACATCCCACACAAAAACCTCTATCTATATTGTCTCGGATAATTTTGGCTTCCACCTTACCTAATTCATGGATTTTAGATCCCTTTGCAGGAAGTGCTACAACAGGTATTGCAGCAAATTTATTAGAGCGTCGTTTTCTTGGCGTAGAACAAAATGAACAGTTTTTAGAACTTGCTAAGGCTCGCAGAGAAGAACTGAATGACATTGCAAAACGAACTTTATATTTTAAAAAACTTCAAAAGCAATCACAATTCTTTGAAGATAATCCAATTGTAAATGAGTCTTTTATGGCATATGGGCAAGAATTACCTTTTTAAATTATTATGATATGGCAATAAATATGAACATTTAATAATTTTATTAGTGTTTATAATTTCTATCGTTAATATATTTTTCTTTTAAAATTTTGTTATGGAAAGTATAGCTAAAATATTTAATAGGCAGAAGCAATTTTTTAAGTCAGGAATTACACAGAATGTGGATTTCAGGATAGAGATGCTAAAAAAATTAGATGCTGCCATATTAAAGTGGAGTGAACAATTATACGATGCTTTGTATAAAGACTTACATAAGTCTAAGAAAGAAGCATATTTAACAGAAATTAGTATTGTTCTTTCAGAGTTAAAATTGCATCTTAAGAATGTGAAAAAATGGTCAAAAGATAGGCCTGTGGCAAGCCCAATATCTATTTTCCCCTCAAAAAGCAGAATTGTTTATGAGCCTTTGGGTACAAGTCTAATTGTAGCACCATGGAATTATCCTGTACATTTGCTTTTGCACCCCTTGATAGCTGCAATATCCTCGGGTTGTACAGCTATTTTAAAATCATCTCCATATACTCCACATGTAGATAGTGTGCTTTGTAATATGATAGCAGATGCTTTTAATGAAGAGTATATTGCCATGGTATCAGGAGGTAGAGAAGTAAATTCATTTTTATTCAGTTTAAGATTTGACCTGGTTTTTTTAACAGGAAGTCCTCATTTAGGTAAAGTTGCAATGCAGGAGTGTGCTAAAAATTTAGTTCCTGTGGTCTTGGAATTAGGAGGGAAAAGTCCTGCTATTATAAGTGAAAAAGCCGACCTAAAGATTGCTGCAAAAAGATTAGCTTGGGCAAAGACAATGAATGCAGGACAGACCTGTGTAGCACCAGACTATCTTCTTATACCTAAGAGTATGAAGGAAGACTTTGTTAAATATTATAATCAGGCAATCTCATTAATGTATGGGGCTGATATGTATGAAAGTAAACACTATTGTCGTTTGGTATCGGATAAAGCCTTTGACAGAGTGCAGTCATATTTAAATCAAGGAAATATTTTAAGTGGTGGAAATTATAATAATGAAAACTTGTATATAGAAGCAACTATATTAGAAGTCAATGATGTGACACAGGCCGTGATGCAAGAAGAGATTTTTGGACCTATACTTGCCTTACTTACTTATGAAAACTTAGCTGATGCAGTGGCATTTATACAAGAGAGAGAAAAACCTTTGGCCCTATATTTCTTTGGAGATAGTAAAGAGGCTGACTATGTTTTAAAAAATACAAGTTCAGGTAGTGCATGTATTAATGATGCTTTAATACAGCTAGCTAATCATAATTTACCATTTGGGGGAGTCGGTAATTCTGGTATGGGAAGGTATCATGGCTACGAGAGTTTTTTGACTTTTTCCAATAAACGTTCACTTATTGTTTCAAAGAAAAGCTTTGACCTACCATTTAGGTATATGCCATATAAATTTTTTAACATGATAAAAAGAATTTTATAGTAGTTAATAGCTTCTGAAGCTCAATCTGTTTAGATACTTTAAGTCTAATCCATTTAATGGATTACTTTATATCTGAGGTGGTTTATATAAATGAAAAAAGATGTCTAGGAGACTAGACATCTTTATACTCTAATTGAAATAGTTTAACTAAAAAGTATCTTCATTTTCTTTTGGAAGATTATGCTCATACTCAAAATTGTTAGTACCTTCTTTTAAGCAATTAGTTCTGATATAATCAATTACTTCTTGCAGTCCCTCTGCAAACTTGTCAAAATCTTCCTTATATAAGAAAATTTTGTGCTTGTTGTAAGTGATTTTACCATCTCTTTCTACATTCCTTTTTCTTTCAGTTATGGTCATAAAGAAGTCTTTATTTCCCTTAGTTGCCTTAACATCAAAAAAATAGGTTCTTTTACCTGCTTTAACTGGCTTAGAGAATACATCATCCTCTGAACGCTCTGTTCTATAAGCTCCTTCTAAATCTTCATTGTACATAATATTATATTTTAGTATGTAAATCTTCCCAAATTTAAGGAAAATTCTGAAATTCGCACTATATTTGTATAAATTTAGTTGAATATATATGTTAAATAGGAGAATTTTAAGAATAAAGGCTTTCAAAACCTTGTATATGTCTTCAATCGTTGGGCGTAATGATTTAATTGAGGGATTAAAAAATTTAGAAATATCTTGTGAGGCTACAAGAGATTTGTATTTATATATGCTGGCTATAATATCTCCTATTACTCAGGAAGCCGCTCACAGGCAGGAAGCTGCAAAACTTAAGTTTAATCCAAGTGAAGATGAGGCTAATCCAAATACAAAGTTTGTAAATAATAGACTAGCTCAATTATTGGATAATGATATTGATTTTCAGAAAATTATATCTAAAAAGAAACTTTCTTGGGAGAGTTATGATATTTTAATAAAAGATCTTTATAACTCAATAAAGGAAAAGGAGTATTTTAAAAAATATATGGACTCAGAAAGCTCTTCTTTAAGAGAGGATGTATCTTTGTTTATAAAGATATTTGAAGAAGAATTTGTGGAAAGGGAAGATTTGGAAGCTATACTTGAAGAGCAATCAATATTTTGGACTGATGATTTAGCATACTCGCTTACTCAAGTGTGTAAGACATTAAAGTCTATGGTTAAAACAAAATATTGGCAAATGCCAGAGCTATATCTTAGTGAAGAGAAACGAAAGGAAGGTCAATATTTGGATAGTGATAGGGAATTTATAAGGAAGGTATTCACAAATGCTTATTCGGGATATGAAAAATATTTTGAAACAATAGTTAAGGAAGTTCCGGATTGGGATAAGAACAGACTATTTGCCAGTGATATAGCTTTGTTGATTTTATGTATGTCTGAGGTGGAAACATTTACAGATATACCTGCGAAAGTGTCTCTTAATGAGTATGTTGAAATTAGTAAGTTTTACTGCACTCCAAAGAGTAGTAAGTTTATAAATGGTTTGTTACACAAATTAATAATTGAAAAATCTATATAATTATGATTACATTAAATGTATTTTTTGCACATGTTTTACAGGCTACCACAGCACAAGATGGGCTTCAAGGATGGTCTATGTGGATAGTGCTGGGATTAATTTTTGTCGTAATGTGGTTCTTTATGATCAGGCCACAAAGAAAGCAGCAGAAAGAATTGGAAAAATTCAGAGCAGAACTTAAAAAAGGCGATAAGATAGTTACAGTAGGTGGTATATTTGGTGTCATTGACGAAGTAAAAGAAACTAGTGTATTGATAAAGGTTGATGGCGATATTAAACTTAGAATGGATAAAAATTCAATTGTAAGGGATTTTACAGATACTGCTAAATAAATGTTTAGGAGGCTTTTTGATAATCTAAGAAAAGTTAATGGGAGGGACGCATTCATTTTTGTTGTGGCCCTCCTGGTGGCTTTTTCTATATGGTTATTCCATAATCTATCTCAGGAATATATTGATTATAGAAAAGTATATATACGTGTAAAGTCTAATATCGAGGGTAGAAGTACGCTGTCAAGCAATGTCGCACTTTTCAATGCTAGATGCAGGATGAGCGGTCTTGATCTTTTTAAATTAATAGATAATAGTAGTAAGAAGCCTGTAATATTAAATATTGACTCTAGAGATTTACACTTTAAAAGTGTGGATACATACTATATTAATCCTCTTGATCTAAGCCGCTATGCAAATGATATTCTGGGAAGTAGTGCAACAGATGTAATGATAAGCTCAGATACTTTATCTTTTAATTTTAATAAAAGGGCATATAAGAAAATTCCAATACATTCTTCTAATGTAGATATTAGCTATAAAGAACAGTATATGCCAATATCTGATATTAGCATAGAACCCGATTCTATTTTAATATATGCAGAGCCAAATCTACTTAATAATATATCAAAAGTATATACAGAGGCTATTAATCTGTCAAATATAGATGAGGATATAAATGGAGTTTTAAGTTTAGAGCCAATCGAGGGTGCTACATTGTCAGCTGAATCTGTTAATTACTCAATTAAGGTTAGACGCTATGTAGAAATGAGATTAAATAAACATGTAGATATAATAAATGTACCAAGATCTAAAAAGATACTTATTAACCCATCTAATGTTGAAGTAAACTTAAAACTTGCATTCCCTGTAATAAGTAATACGGATAATCTCAAATTATATGTGGATTATAATGATTTTGAAGCTTCTATGACAGGTTTATGTCGAGTGTATATCTCTAAATTACCAGATAGTATATATGATTATTCCATAGAACCAGCTTTTGTGGATTGTATAGAAGAGTTAAAATAATGCTGACTATTGTTATAACAGGAGGTATTGCTTCAGGAAAATCTGAAGTCTGTAAATACCTTAAAAGTAAAAATATTCCTATATTTGATTGTGATAATGAAGCAAAAGCTATATATTACAATAATCCAAGTCTTTGCAAGGATATAGAAGATGCTTTGAATATAAGTGTTTTTAATGATGATATGACTTTTTCTAAAACATATATACATAGATTGTTCTCTGATAATTCTGCATTAGCAAAGGTAGAGTCAATGCTATTCCCACTCTTAAAAAATAACTTTTATAATTGGAGGGAGAATATGGCAAAAAACATTAATGACGTTGCTCTTTACTATCCAAAACCATTTGTATGTATAGAATCAGCCATAATATTGTCAAAAGCGATTTTTAATGATATATATGATAAGGTTATCTATGTTGATAGTCCCAAGGAAATAAGCTTAAGTAGGGCAGTGTTACGTGATAATCGTTCAGAGGAAGAGATATTAAAGAGAATGCAACTGCAAAGATTTGATTATAATAAGATAAATGATTACATTGAGAATTTGGGTAGTTTATCAGATCTGTATAATGAAACAGATAACTGTATTATAAGGATTTTAAATGAGAAATAAATAATTAAACAATATGGAAAATAAAACAGATTTAGCTAAAGTTTTGTCTATTTCAGGACAAAGAGGTTTATTCCTTTATGTTGCACAGGCAAGAACAGGTGCAATTGTAGAGTCATTGGCAAATGGCAAAAGAGTTGCTTTTGATATTAATAGCAAGATGACTTCTCTATATGATATTTCTATTTATACATCAGATGAAGACATTCGTTTGCAAGATGTATTCATAAAGATGAATGATTTTCTGAAAGGTGAAAAAGCCCCTGGCTCAAAATCTGATGTACAAGAGATTAAAAAGTTCTTTGAGGAAGTATTGCCAGATTATGATAGAGAACGTTTTTATGTATCTCATATGAAAAAAGTATTGGATTGGTATAATGAACTTAGAGAATTTGCATCTTTAGATTTTGTGATACACGAAGATAGCAATAGCTAGCTTCTTATATAAATGGCTGTATCCACTTTATATATTATGTGATTTATTATGAAAATTATAAAATTTATCCTTGTTTTATTTACATTAATTCTGTTAGATTCATGTGGTACATATATTTACAATCTACGTTTGGAACAATCAAATGTATCTCAGATAGGTGTTAATACAAGTGGTAAATCATTGGCTATTGTATACAATACAGAAAAATCACAGGGATATATAAATGAGAAATTAACTGAATACCTTAGTAAAGATTTGATAAAGTGCTTCTCTGAGAAGAAATTTGAGCTTGCTTCAAAGGTTAAGAGTTTTGATATAAAAAAACTATCTCTAAATAAACAGAGTTCACTAAAAGATACTCTTATTAATTTAGTTTTAAGTACTCAAAGTGATATAGTTTTACTTTTGTCAGATATTGATATAAAAGAGTGGAAGTTAGGTGATATTGTTGAGATTGATAGAGGAGGGGAACAAAACAATCTTATACAAGATGTAAGGATAGCATATACTCAAAAGTTATATCTCTATGATTCTATGAATGTTAAAGATACTATTGTAAGCAAGACTTTAGGCCTTAATATTAATGATGTTTTTAATTATTCAATATCTGCTACTTCTTCAGTATCTGAGAATATTACTAGGATAAAAGAAAAGTTTTTATCAAATATAGAAAAAATACTATATGAAAGGGTGAGAATTGTAGCAAGTGATTTTGTTCCTAAATGGAAAGTGCTTGATTTTCATGTAGTTAGTTTAGACGTTAATGATAAGTGGGATAGGGCATGTCGTGAAATGTACAGCTTTAATTGGGATACAGCCATTTTGTACTTTTTAGAGATTAAACCTGAAAATAATTATCAAAAACTTGTACAGTCATATGATATTGCTTTGTGTTGTTATTTGTCAGGCGATTATGACTTAGCTAAGAAATGGTTAAGTAAGGCATTGGATATAATAGAGACAATAAAAGAAAATAAAGAGATTAGTGATAATTTTATAGATGTATCAATGCTTGTATACAAATTAAATGATAAAACTAATAAACAATAATGTATTACGTAAGAAAGAGATTAGAAATAGCAGGTGCTCACTATGTTACAACAGATAGACAGACTAAATGTGAAGAACTACATGGGCATAACTGGATTGTATATGTTCATTGCAAGGCAAAGGAACTTAATGAGGATAGCATGGTTACGGATTTTACCGAGATTAAAAGACTGATACATAATAAGATTGACCATAAAAATCTGAATGAAGTCTTGGACTTTAATCCCACAGCAGAGAATATTGCTAAATGGATATGTGAGCAGGTAGAAAACTGTTATAAAGTAGAAATATGGGAATCCGAGAATAATAAGGCAATATATGAAATAGACGATTAGAAAATAAACTTTACTTATTATATTACAAACATTACTATTATATTTAACTCTATTTTAATTTATGAAGAAAAATTTTTATTGCATTGCATTAGTAGCACTGCTTATCAGTTCTTGTATAAAAGAAAAAATAGTGTCTTTGGAACAAGTTGGGCCCGAATCGATGAATATAGTATTTTCAATACCGTCGGATAGCTCGAATGGCCCTAAAACAAAGTCAGAGTCCTCAGAGCTTAAAGATTTTAATGTTACAAAATTAAAAGCTAATAAGACATTAGACGAGGAATTATATCTTTATGAGTCAGTGCAGGATCTGTCCTTATTCCCTAAGGGAGAGCTACATACACGTTCAACATCTACATATAATACTATCTCAAAGGTTAAGGTATATGGATATAGATGGCCAAATAATAAGAGTTTCGTATTTAAGAATGAATATAAATTTATAGATGCTTTATCTATTAATACACCATATAATGATAACAATTATGTATATAAGACAGATAAGCTATGGCCTAACAGTAGTTACAAAGTAAGGTTCTTTGCAGTTGCTAATGAAAACGCCGATACATTTACAATGCCTCAGAATGGTAAGTTGGGTCCCATAACTATTGAATCATCTGTGTCTTCTTCACAAAAAGATTTAATATTTGCATCTACAGATGAGATTATTCCCAATGCTACTGTGTTAAGGAATAATCCTAGTACAAAATTAAAGTTTAAGCATATATTATCTGGTATAAAATTTAAACTAAATGATAAGAAACATGTTAATACATTGTATGAAGGCAAAATAAAAAAGATTAGTTTAACTAATGTTCATAATAAGGGTACATATGATTTTTCGACAGGTACATGGAATGTAGGTAGTGATAAGATAAATCTTGAATTTAATAATGCAGATATACTTGTAAAAGAGGGGGCTGCAAATATATCATCTAATGCAGTATTCCCACCGAAACAATCAGGAAGTGATAATGATATAATATATGTACTACCACAAACCTTATCTGCTACACAAATAACTATAGAATATGAGATTAATGGTCATACTTTTGTATTAAAAGCTAATTTATCAGGTAAGAAATGGTTGCCAGGCCATATCCATACCTATACTATAAGCAATAGTACTCTTCAAACAGAAGAAACATTTGATGTAACAATAAATGGAAAAAGACTTAATAAAAGAAGACCCCTTAATATAGCAATCATAAGCCATGAGGGAGGACAAGAAGATCTAGATATAAAAATAACTAGTAGGCAGAAAATATATAATTTATATAATGAACAGGATCAGGTAGAAAGAGATTTAGATTGGGAGGTAGAATTTTCTACTGATGCTGTCAATTGGGTGAAAAAGAAGCCAGAATGGGTAAAAGATCTTCCTTATGGTATTCATAAAAATGAAGGAATTTACGATAAAATAAGTAAAATATCTGTAGAGCCTCAAAAAGAGACATTATCTATACAAGAGTATCTTAGGAATAACACGCCTAAGGGTTCAAAAGAAGAACCATATAATTTGGCTTATGCTTATGATTTGAGGTATATGAGTACAGCTAATTGTTATATGATAAATTCACCGGGTTGGTATATGTTCCCTCTTGTGTATGGTAATAGCATTGAGAAAGGGCAAAACAATAAAAAATCATATGAAAGTAATGTTCCTCCAGAAGGTAATCTTAGATGGCCTAGTTATTGGACAACTAGATTTAAGAATCATAATGGTAATGGAATAGTCGATCCATGGATTAAACATAATGATATAAAAGTAACTAAAGCAGAATTATTATGGACTGATTTAGAAGAGACTTCATCAGATGTTATCACTGATATAAAAATTAAAGATGATTATGTGATTTTTAAAGTTCCTAAAAATGTTATATCTCAATCAAATAGTGTGATAGCAGCTAAAGACGACAATGGAGCTATAGTATGGTCTTGGCATATTTGGATAACTCCTATTGACTATTATAATAATCACAAAGAATATGTAACAGGCGAGGGTATTTCTATGTTCCCCTTAGGCTACCATGATGATACAGGAAATGTCTCTCCTAAAAGAGACTTATATATACGTTTTACACAAAGTGTGACAGGTGACTCACGTGTGGCAGATATAGTACAGAAAGAAAATGTCATAAATAAATTAGAGGGTAGGGCAGTATATTATCAGGCAGGTAGAAAAGATCCTTTTCCTATTGCTTCAAAAGAAGCAAGTGAATCTGTTAAAATAAAGGGTACACAGATAGAAAAGGTAGATCATCCTTTAGATGTCCAGAATTTAATACGATATCCATGTGGATTTGTTATTGGAAATACATTGAGTGATGATTTAGGATACAATGCGTGGAATAATAAATCGGATCTTTATCATTACTATTCTGCGAGATATGCTTCTTATGTTATAGGAACTGCTGATAAAGGAAATGAATTAAATCTTGATGCAAGAGATCATATGTATATAAGATTCCTTTATGAACGTCCTATAAAAACAGTATATGACCCATCTCCAGCAGGTTTTGTTGTGCCTAGCGATGGTTTCTTATATGAAAATCGTAATGTGTTTTATACATATAATGCAGGGGTGGGATATATTGATAGAGAATCAGGTAATTATAAGTATGAAAATAATGTAACCCTACCAGAAGACCCACATTTTCAAGAACGTGCTGTAAGAATAGAGGGTACTGTTTGGGGAGGTAATATTTTTAAGCTTGATAGTAGGGATTGGGCAGGAGGAACCTTATTTTTAATATATAATAAGAATGCAGGAGCGGCTAAAGGTAAAAGTGAAAAGGTAGTTTATAAGAAATATCTAACATATGGTTATAGTATACAACCAATAGTGGATCTTGATAATGTGCACTAAGAAAATAAGTTTAGAGTATATTTAATAATATTAAAAAAAATAAGTGATGATGTATGTTATCACTTATTTTTTTATAGTTATGTTTTACGTAGTAGTTGTGAATAGATTTAAAAAGTCTTAAGAATTAAATTGTTGTAAAATAACTAGTTTTTTTCTATGTTAATAGCATAAAATACATTAACTTTACAGAGTTTATTTTATTACATTATGAAGAAAAATATCTTTTGCATTGCATTATTTGCATTGTTAATTAGTTCTTGTATAAAAGAAAAAATAGTGTCTTTGGAACAGGCTGGTCCAGAATCAATGAATATAGTATTTTCAATACCATCAGATAGCTCGAATGGCCCTAAAACAAAGTCAAAGTCCTCTGAACTTAAGGATTTTAGTGTAACAAAATTAAAATCTGAAAAAGAATTAGGGGAAGAATTGTATCTTTATGAAACAGTTCAGGACCTTCCTTTATTTAATAAAGAGGAGATAAATACACGTTCTACATCTGCAAATAATAAGATCTCAAAGATTAAGGTCTATGGATATAAGTGGCCAAGTGAGGAAAGTTTTACATTTAAAGATGAATATAAGTTTATAGATGGCTTGTATATCAAGACAGCAGATAATAGTGCAAATAGGAAATATAAGACAGATAAGTTATGGCCTGGTAGTAGTTACAAAGTAAGGTTCTTTGCAGTTGCTAATGAAAACGCCGATACATTTATAATGCCACAGGATGGTCAAGTGGGTCCCTTAACTATTGATTCATCTGTGTCTTCTTCACAAAAAGATTTAATATTTGCATCTACTGATGAGATTATTCCCGATGCTACTGTATTAAGGAACAATCCTAGTACAAAATTAACATTTAAGCATATATTGTCTGGAATAAGATTTAAAATCACTAATGATACAGAAAAGGTGAAGAAATTATATAAGGGAAAGATAAATAAGATAAAATTTAGCAATATTCATAATAAGGGTACATATAATTTTAAAACCGCTTCATGGTCTGTAGATAAAAATCTTACAAATATAGAATTGAATAATACTTCCATAAACGTGGAAGAGGGTAGTGACAATAAATCTTCTAATATAGTATTTCCACAAAAACAATCAGAAAGCGATGATGATATAATATATGTATTGCCTCAAGTCTTAGAATCTAGTTCGCAAATAACAATAGAGTACGTAATAAATAATCATACATTCATTTTAACTGCGAACCTTGCTGTTAATGTTAAGGAATGGTTGCCTGGGCGTGTTATTACTTATACTTTAAGTAATAATAAACTCTTAATGTCTGATTCATTTGACGTAACAATAAATGGATACAGACTAACTGAAAATCCAGATAC
Organism: Candidatus Cryptobacteroides sp.; assembly: GCA_029257745.1. GTDB lineage: Bacteria > Bacteroidota > Bacteroidia > Bacteroidales > UBA932 > Cryptobacteroides. The sequence continues at coordinate 11,537 of JARIAS010000030.1, forward strand.
AAGGGTTGCGCTAGTTGAACATAGTGGGGGCATTGCAAATTTAAATATTGATCTTACCAGTGTTCAGACCATATACAATAAGGATAATAATACAGATAAGGTTGATAGGGATTTAGATTGGATAGTAGAGTATTCTACAGATTTGAAGTCTTGGACAAACGACGCTGACTTTATTGAAAGTAAGACAATACCAGCATCAGGTACAGGAAATTATCATATTGCAAATAATTTAAAATTAAAAGCACAAGATAAAACAAAGAATATTAACGAATATCTACGGGAACAACCCTTAAAAGGTACGAAAGAACACCCCTATGATCTTTCTATGGCTTATAATGGTAAGATGAATACTGCTAACTGCTATGTTGTAAATGGTCCTGGTTGGTATAGAATTCCTTTAGTTTTTGGTAATGCGATAAAAGATGGTAAAGATAATCGTGAAGCATATACTCAAACAAAGCCTGCTGATAATAATTATCGTCCAATAGTTAAAAATGTTTGGCATGAAAAATTCCAAACATATAGAGGAAATTTTTATGATGACCCTCAGAATAACAACTATATAAAAGGTCCTTGGATTAGAAAGGCTGCCAATAATTCATATCCCGGCGATGCTCATAATTTTTTGCCTTCTTCAAGTAAAGAATTATGGAGGGATACTCCAGGAGATTCCCCCGTATTAACTGATATTAAATTAATTGATGGCGATAATTATATAGATTTTTATATATCACCAGATAAGATACAGCAATCAA
>JARIAS010000035.1 GCA_029257745.1 Candidatus Cryptobacteroides sp.
AGTCCTGGTACAATAGATGCAGATTATAGGGGAGAGATAAAGGTTATACTTATCAATCTATCTAATGAGTCTTATAGGATAGAGAAAGGTGAAAGAATAGCACAGATGGTGATAGCCCCATTTATTAAGGCAGAGTGGGAAGAAGTTGATCAGTTACCAGAGAGTCAGAGGGCTGAAAAGGGATTTGGGAGTACTGGTACAAAGTAGTATCAATTAGATATTTTTGTGTTAAAGTCTTGGTAGACCATTTTTTATAAAGACTTGAAATATAATTAATTATGACAATAGAACAGATATATAGTTTATTCAGAAGTTCAAAGGGTATATGTACTGATACAAGAAAGTTGGAAAAAGGTGAGATATTTTTGGCTCTTTCTGGAGAAAATTTTGATGGGAATACATATGCAGAGATAGCTCTAGACAAGGGGGCAAGCTATGTTATAGTGAAAAAGGATTCTGCATTTTCACATTTAGATGATTCCAGATTAATAATTGTTGAAGATACTCTGAAAACACTTCAAGATTTGGCCAATTATCATAGACATAATGTGCTAGAAGCTCGTCATCTTCCTGTACTAGCTCTTACTGGAACCAATGGTAAGACTACAACTAAAGAGCTTATTTATAGAGTATTGTCTTCTAAATATAGGGTGATTGCCACAGAGGGAAATCTTAATAATGATATAGGCGTGCCTTTATCCTTATTGAAAATCAAGTCTGATACTGATATTGCCATAATAGAAATGGGAGCCAATCATCCCGATGATATTGCTAATTTAGTGAAGATTGTAGAGCCAGATATGGGGCTTATAACTAATGTGGGAAAAGCTCATTTACAAGGCTTCTTAAACTTTGAGGGGGTATGTAAGGCAAAAGCCAAGTTATATGATTATTTAATAGAGCATTCAAGGCTCATTTTTGCAAATCATGATGATGCTAATCTTCAAGCTATGCTTAAAGAAAGGAATGCAAAGTTATTAGAGTATTACGGAATAGAATATAATGATGTTCAAATACTGGAAACAGATATGGAACATCCTTTTTTGCGTCTAAGCATGAATAATAGCAGTCTGTCAAGTGAGGGCAAAGGGGATAATGTGAATAATTATGGTGCGGATTTTGGTGGACTCTCTGGTAAAAGGCATGGCAGGATTATTGTAAATACAAATCTTATAGGGGAGTATAATACAAATAATGTATTGGCAGCATTAGTTATAGCAAGGCATTTTAATGTGAATATGGATGATGCAGTATCTGCTATATCATCTTATTATCCGCAAAATAATCGTTCTCAACTACTTAAAACAGAGTATAATACACTTATAGTAGATGCCTATAATGCTAATCCAAGCAGTATGTCTTTAGCTTTGGCCAATTTTCAGAAAATAGAGCATAAGCATAAGATTGTTTGCATAGGAGCTATGGGGGAATTAGGGAATGAATCTAATTCTGAACATATGAAGATATTGGATATTTTGTTGTCAATGGATGTGGAAAAAATTTTGCTTGTAGGTCAATCCTTTTGTCAGCTAATGAAAGAAAAAAGTCCTAATATATTATGTTTTTTTACATCAGATGATTTGAAAAAATATTTGGAAACACAGCTTATACGAGATTCTCTTATATTAATCAAGGGCTCTCGCTCTACCAAGATGGAAAATATTATATCAGTATTATAAAAATGGATAGAAAGACTATATTCTGTGGCATATCTCTTTTATTGCCTGGTTTACTCAAGGCTCAGGAACGCCCAAATGTATTGATTATATACGCAGATGACTTAGGTTATGGAGATTTAGCTTGTTATGGTGCACGAGGAGTTGAAACGCCTAATGTGGATAGATTGGCTTCTGAAGGTCTGCTATTTACAAATGCTCATGCACCAGCAGCTACTAGTACTCCTAGTCGTTACGGTTTATTGACAGGAATGTATGCTTGGAGGAGGGCAGGTACCGATGTTGCCCCAGGTGATGCTGCTATGATAATAAAGGATGAGCAATTTACTTTGGCAGATCTTTTTAAGAATGTAGGCTATAAGACTGCCGCTATTGGAAAGTGGCATTTAGGTTTAGGAGAAGAAAGGGGCAAGCAGGATTGGAATCATAAACTAAATAAAGGACTGAAAGACTTAGGCTTTGATTATCACTATATTATGGCAGCAACAGCAGATAGAGTCCCATGCGTCTTTATTGAGCAGGATACTGTTGCTAATTACGATAAATCTGCACCTATTGAAGTTAGTTATAAAAAAGCTTTCGAAGGAGAAGCTCTTGCCAAAGATCATCCTGAGCTCTTGCAATTAAAGTCATCTCATGGCCATAACATGGCTATTGTTAATGGTATAGGTCGTATAGGTTATATGAAAGGAGGAGGGAAGGCTCTTTGGAAAGATGAAAATATTGCAGATAGTATAACTGTTAAAGCAATTAATTTTATAAAAGAGAATCAAGCTAATCCATTTTTTATGTACTTTGCTACTAATGATGTGCATGTTCCTCGTTTTCCTCATCCTAGATTTAGGGGAAAAAGTAGTATGGGTTTACGCTCAGATGCAATAGTGCAATTTGACTGGTGTGTAGGAGAGCTATTAAAGACATTAGAGGATTTGGGTATTAGGGATAATACCTTAGTTATATTGTCGAGTGATAATGGTCCTGTTATTGATGATGGCTATGATGATAATGCTGAAGCCTTACTAGGAGAGCATAAGCCTTCGGGAGGCCTTAGAGGTTTTAAATATAGTGCTTTTGAAGGCGGAACAAGGATACCTTTAATTATTTCATGGCCTAAAAGTATGAGAAAAATTGCTAAGAGTGACGTTTTGATAAGTCAGATAGATATGATGGCAAGTCTGTCTAAGTTAATTGGTTCTAAAATACCAAAAGGAGAAGCTATTGACAGTGAGGATAATTTAAATTCTTTATTGGCTAGGGGAGAGCGTTCTCGTGAATATGTTATAGAACAGGCTGCGAATAAGACCTTGTCTGTAAGAACAAAGGAGTGGAAATATATAGAAGCTTCAGATGGAGCTCCTATGATAACTTGGGGACCAAAGATTGAAACAGGGTATTTGCCTAAGCCTCAATTATATAAGCTATCTGAAGATATGGAGGAAAGAAATAATGTGGCAGAGTTATATCCAGAGATTGTAAAAGCAATGCAGGAAATATTAATAAGAGAACGTGCTAAATCTAACTAGTCTAAGTGATTGCATATTTTTTGTGTAAGTAGGCCTATTACATAGCCAAAGACAAGACCTACAATGCTACCAACAACAATGTCTCCAAAAAAATGTTTTGCAAGGAATACACGACTGATAGCAACAATTGCAGCCCAAATCATGAGAAAGTAGCATAAAAACTTGATGTTGTCTGCTATTGCATAAGCTTTCTTTATCCTTGTATCAGTTATTTTATTGTGAGTAAGATAGTTATTTGTATTCTTTTTACTGCCAAGCAAGCCCATAGAGATTGTTACTGCGACAGCAAAAGAATTTGCTGCATGTGCTGAGAAAAAGCCAAATAGATTACTTTTACCTTCAACGATATGAACAGCATTTGTTATCATAAAATAGTTGAGATCGGGCCTTAATCTACCGACTGAGTATTTAATGAGGTTGGCAAACTGATCGCAGGCTGCGACACTTAATATGACAGAAAGAAATACAAGCACAGCTTTTTTGTATCCTAGATGTTTAAATAGTAAAAGTAAGAATATAAGATACATAGGTATCCATACATGCTTATTGGATACAAATAGCATAAAACTGTCTGTAAAACTATTATGGAAAGAGTTGATATACAGACTAATTAGTTCATCATAGTGTTGTATCTCTTTTATAATCATATTAGTCTGCTATATCTGAATGTAGGGCTTCCCAGAGTAAATCCTTAAGCTCATTTAGTCCATCTCCTACAACCGAAGATATTATTACACTTGGAATATCTTTTGGTAGAGTTTTTTCTATTTTCGCTCTTTGTTTATTGTCTAGAATATCTGCCTTACTTACAGCTAATACCCTATCTTTGCTTAATAATTCAGGATTGTATTGCTTAAGTTCATTAAGCAGTACTTCATAACCTTGTTTTATATCTTCTTCTTCAGCAGAAACCATAAAGAGTAGAACAGAGTTTCTTTCGATATGTCTTAGGAAACGTAGACCAATGCCCTTCCCTTCGTGTGCTCCTTCTATAATTCCGGGAATGTCTGCCATTACAAAAGACTGCTCATCATAGTATGATACTATGCCAAGATTAGGCTCAAGAGTCGTAAAAGCATAATTGGCAATCTTTGGTTTAGCAGCTGTAATGCTAGCAAGTAGGGTAGATTTACCACAATTAGGAAAGCCTACAAGTCCTACATCTGCAAGTAGTTTAAGCTCAAAGATAAACCAAGCTTCCTGTCCTTCTTCTCCAGGTTGTGAATAACGTGGAGTCTGGTTAGTAGGACTCTTGAAGTTGTTATTACCTAGTCCGCCTCGACCTCCTTTACATAAAATTCTTTCTTCTCCAGCTTCTACCATTTCAAATAGTATACTATTTGTTTCGGCATCTTTTACAACAGTACCAACAGGGACGTCCAATATTATATCAGCCCCTTGCTTTCCTGTTTTAAGAGAATCACTTCCAGCTGCTCCGTGTTCAGCCCTAATGAATTTGCGATATTTAAGATGTATTAGAGTCCAAAATTGAGGATTTGCACGCAATATAATATGACCTCCTCGTCCTCCGTCTCCACCATCAGGTCCACCTTTAGGAACATATTTAGCCCTATGTAGATGAGTAGAACCTGCTCCTCCATGTCCTGAGGAGCAGAATATTTTTACATAGTCTATAAAATTAGAATCTGCCATTATTTTAGAACTTATCCATTATCTCAAAACTCTTCTGCCTTACCTCCTCAATAGTTCCAACACCATTAATCTCGGCAAATTTACCTGCTTTTTTATAGTATTCTATAAGAGGCTCTGTTTTATCGTGATAAGTTTTAATTCTATTGTTAATAATATCATCACTGGCATCATCAGCTCTTCCTTCCAACATCGCTCTGTGCTTAATTCTTTCCATTATCATCTCATCTGGTATAATGATAGCTACAACAGAACTGACTTCTTCTTCCATACCTTTTAGAATAGTATCTAGGGCTTCTGCCTGTGCAATGGTACGTGGAAAGCCATCAAGTAAAAAGCCTTCTACACCCTTAACAGTCTTAAATTGATTTTCAATCATAGCCTGAACAATCTCATCAGGAACTAATGCTCCCGCTTCAATAAGACTTTTAGCCTTTTGTCCTAGTTCAGTACCAGAGTGGATTTCTTTACGTAACAATTCACCTGTCGATATGTGACAAAGTTTGTATCTTTCTGCCATAGCACTGGCCTGTGTGCCTTTTCCAGCACCTGGAGGGCCAAATAAAATAAAGTATTTCATAATTATTCTGAATCTATAACGTATATATCTTTTAGATTTCTACCATACTCTTCGTAATCTAGACCAAAGCCTACAATAAAGCGATTAGGAATCTCTAATGCTACATAGTCCATTTTAATGTCTTTCTTATAAACTTCAGGCTTTAACAGCATTGTACATATTTTAACTTCTTTTGCTCCATGCTCTTTGACCAATTTAGACAACTCAACAATAGTGTTACCAGTATCAACGATATCCTCAATAATGATAACTCTTTTCCCTTCAAGGGATATGTTTAATCCCATTATTTGTTTAACTTCTCCAGTAGATTGAGTTCCACTATATGAACTTAGTTTTATGGAAGATAGACTGCAATTAAAGTCTAATCTTTTCATAAGTTCAGCCGTAAATAAAATAGAGCCGTTTAACACACATAGTAACACGGGGCTATCTTCACTATCTTTAAAATCTTTATTGATTTTTTCAGCAACTTGATTTATGGCCTCTTCTATTTTAGAATAGGGAATAAATGGCTTGAATGTTTTATCTAAAAGTTTAACCTTTTCTTTCATGGCTTTATGCATTAAGTTACAAAATTAAAGAAAATTTAATAAAATATAGAAAATAATTAAGCCTAAAAGCAATATTTGCTAGTATTATTATAGGCTTTTTATGATGTTTGCCAAATGATGGTAAGATTTGTGATGATAGCATGGGGAGTAATATTAGTTATTATCTGTCCGTATAATTTGTTTGCACAGGAGCATGAACTGATTAATGCAATACTTGCAATTAGGCATTTGGCGGGCCCTGAAGAATTAGAGGAGTCTGTGATAGAGCATTATTTGGAACTGTATGATAATAAGTTAGACTTAAATACTGCAACTAAAAAACAGTTACAAGAAGCTTTATTACTAGATGAGTATCAAATTTTTAATCTTTTAGAGTATAGGGAGAAATATGGAAATATTTTATCTGTTAAGGAGCTTTCTTTACTAAATGGCTTTGGTGAGGAGTATTGCAAGGCATTGTTGCCATTTATACGATTGGATAGCTCATTGTCCCAAATAACGTATAATAGGACTAAGCATTTATCAAGTATAAGAGTGTTATTGTCCTCACGTAAAAACTACTCATTGCTACGCTATAAACTATCAAAGTCCAATCTTCTTTCTTCTTCATTTAAATTGTCTTTAAGTGAACTATACAAGGCTGATAATTTAAGCTTTTACTATAAGTATAATGGCAAATCTTTATTAAGTAAGTTTATTGTTGGCGATTTTATGATAAAAATGGCTCAAGGGCAGTCTATTTGGACTTCTTATCCATTAATTGATGTCGCTGATATAGATAATATGATATTTAATTATCCTCTGTTTTCTCCGTCAAATGCTTCTATTAGTCAAAGAGGAGTAGCTGCAGTCTTCTCTTTTAAATCATTAGAACTATATACTTCATTATCATTTCCTGATATTCAGACGTTTAAGTCTATTGCTCGCACATACCATAACTTGAATAAGGGTATAAGCTCAAAGCTTGAGTATCTGGATATTTTAGCCTTAAAATATTCGCAGGGTAATTTGAGCTTAAACCTATATAATTCTTTGATAATGGATAGAACTAAGTGTAAGGAAGATCTACTAACTATGGAGGCTAAATATGGCTATGGAGGCTTTCGTTGTGCGACAGAGTTTACGTATAACTTTGTCAGTAAGACTTATGCAAATTCGGCTTCCGCCCTGTTTTCTATTGATGAACTTAATTTTGGCTTGCTGTATTCTAGTCATGAGAAGAATGAAATAAGTCGCTTCAATCATATGCTTAGGTCAAAATCAGAACAAAAATTTATATTTCGTGCTGGTGTAAGGGGCTTATTATGTAATATGAGTTTCAGTGTCATTGATAAAAAGCCTAATTATAGTGTGTTATTTATGTATAAAAAACTTTTCTATCAAAGACATAACATCCTGTCTAGAATTAATTATTTATCTGGTGATAAAAGTAATAAAAGGCTGTCTGCCAAGATTAAATATGGCTATGAAAATGAACATTATATAGTTAATACAAGTATTGATTTTAAGTTATCTCATAGATTGTCAAGTCTAGCATATATGGAATTAGCTTATAAATATCGTAATATTGCTGTATTTTTATCTTGTAATGTGCATAATATTGCTGATTGGAAAGATAGGATATATGTTTATGAACGAGATGCACCATATAATTTTAATCTTGCAATGTATAGCAATAGGGGATATGCTGTATCTTCAAATATTAATCTTCATTTTGATAAAATTGCAATATATCTAAGGTGTAAGTATGCAGTGGACTATATCATAGCTAAAAATATTGTAAATAGAACTTTCTTATTGTCATTTCAGACAAATTTGAAGTTTTAACTCTTATTTATATTGATAAGCTTACAACATATCTAAGGTGTAAATATGCAGTGGACTATGTAATATCTAAAATATTGTAAATAGAACTTTCTTATTGCCAGTTCTAATTATATATAAGGGACTACAAATAAATAATACAGCAACCTTTTTATTTTTTCTTAAATGGTAAAGCTCTGTTTTTAGAGTTTGCTACGCTTTTGGGGTGTAAGAAAAGCTTTTGTCCTATTCTTAGCCTATGGCTTTTAAGATTGTTCCACTTCATTATATCCTTTATTCGTATTCTATATTTCGCTGCGATGTGGGATAGAGTCTCACCCTTTCTTACTTTATGTGTTAGAGAGTAAGTCGGACTTTTTCTGTTTCTTATCTCTTTTACAATCTTATTACCTAGGTATTTTTCAACTTTGAATAGGTGCAGGCTATCTTCTTGATCAATATAGTTATTGCTGAATTTTTGAGGAATAATAAGTGTATAGCTTTTATTGCCACCTGGAACTATATCTCTTATATATTGTGGATTAAGGTCCCTTAATACCTCAATAGGAATTCCTACTAATTCTTTAATTTGCTGATAGTGAAGGTTCTTATTTATTTCAAATGTATCCACCTGATATGGTATATCATAATCAGCATCTTTTTTTAAGCCTAACTCTTTTTGGTAGTGAAAAGCATACATTGCACCAATAAAGGCAGGAACATATGACCTTGTCTCCCTCGGAAGATAGTTGTAAACTGACCAGAAATCTTTTTTGTTACCTGCTCTTCTTATCGCTTTCATAACATTTCCTGCTCCACAGTTGTAAGAGGCTATGGCTAGATTCCAATCCTTAAATATATCATAAGATTCTTGTAAATATTTTGCTGCAGCCTCTGCAGATTTGACAGGGTCTAGCCTCTCATCTACATACGAATTGATTTCAAGTCCATATTTTTTTGCAGTACCATACATAAATTGCCATAATCCACAAGCACCAGCTCTGGATTTTGCAGTAGGATTTAGGGCAGATTCTATAACCGCCATATATTTTAATTCAATAGGAATATTATATTTTGCGAAAATCTCCTCAAATATAGGCATATAGTATTCTGATAAGGCAAGTATAGAAGACATTTGCTTAGACATTTTCTCAGAATACTTTATAATAAAGTTTCGTACAATATTGTTGTATGGTATATATATCGGAGAGTTAATCTTAGCTAGTCTTCGTATTATAATAGAGTCTGCGACATTAGAACTGAAGTTGGTATTTTCGTCAAGAATGCTATTCTCTTCTTTGTTATCTGTCCAGCTATTTATAAGGCTATCTATTGTTTGAGAGCTTCTTGTATAAGATATATTGTTACTATCTAAATCTTCTAATAAAAGGCTATCATTTTCATTTTGTAGGCTTTTGAGACTGTCTTTATATTTGCTCAATACTTGTTTTAGAGAGTCATTATTAGATTTAAGTTCTGTTATAAGTCTCTCTAAACGCTTGATTTGTTTGCTTTTAAATAATTGGGCTTGAGCAGGCTTAGCTATTAAGCCAAGACAGCATATGTATATTATAGAGATAATATAGTACTTGTTGATTTTCATTTAATAGTATTTTTAAAAACGTATACCAAATTTTATACCAATAGCACTTACTTGATTTTGTAAGCCGTAGACTTGTATATTATTGGCAAGAGGATTGAATTTAGATATATTTTCAGGTCGTTCTTGTTGAATAATGCTTGGTGCTAAGCTAAGAGAGATATTATCGCTCATATCAAAGTCTTGCATATAGCTAAATACATTTGCATCTATTATTTGAAAAATATAGAAGCCAACTAAGGTTACGATAGAGTAATCTCTCAGTCTTCTATAAGCGTTACGATAAAATACGGCCTGTTCACTAGTAATGTTAATATTTTCACTAGTGCCACCTAAGCTTATTTCATTGTATATTCGTTTAAATCTTTGATAGTTGATATTATTTGTATATGCAAAGTGTGCAGCTCCTATAAGACAGGCATAATAAATTGGTATTTTCCAATATTCTCCATTATAAGCCTGCCCCATTCCAGGTAGTAGTATAGAATATAAGGTTGCTTTACTTGCATCAGGTTTTTTTTCTGCCTTATACGAAATCACACCATCTAGTAATGTGGCCCAGTATATAAGACCTGTACCAACGAACATACTTGTACTGATAGTCCTGTATTTACTATCATTTGTAATATTGGCCTTATGGTTAAAATAAATGCCTAGACCAGTAGTTGTAGCTAAAGAACCATATATTATAGGTAGTTTCCAATAATCCTTATTGTAAATTTGCTCTCCACCTATAAATAAGGTAGATCCTGTAAAGATAAGTCCTATGTCCTTATTTTTTTTCTCTTTAAGTCCTTGAAAATACTCCTTAAAGGAAAATAAAGTCTCTACACTATCTCTAGCAGTGCTGTCGTTAGGACTGTTGTAATTTTGTGAGAAAGCTTTTTCCTTAAATTGTGCAGTCGATTTAAAAGAAATAGATAGTAGGACTATTATGTGTAATATACTAATTAATAATAAGATACTCTTTCTCATTTAATTAAATTTTGCCTCATTTAGAGCTTGTAAAAACCTTTGTATTTGAGTGTCTGAGTCAAATTTTATCGTAATACTGCCTTTGCCTTTATTATCTCTCTTTAGGCTTATATTATTTTCAAAATATTTTCCTATATGCTCTAATACTTGGTAATACTCTTCTGGTAAATGTGATGCTTCTTTTTTCTCTTTCTTGTTCTCATGCAATTTTTTAATCTTAGTTTCCAATTGCCTTACAGAAAGGTCATTTTTTATAATAAGATCACAAAGTTCCTCCTGCTCTCTTTCATTTTCTACTCCTAAAAGAACCTTAGCATGTCCAACTGATAATATTCCTACTTTAAGGTCATGTTGAACTTTTGCAGGTAACTTTAATAGCCTTAAATAGTTAGCAATAGATGCTCTTTTCTTTCCAACTCTTTCTGCCATCTTCTCTTGAGTAAGCTGACATTCTTCTATTAGCCGTTGATAAGACATTGCAACTTCAATGGGATCAAGGTTTTCTCTTTGTATATTCTCTACTATTGCCATCTCTAGCATGCCTTGCTCACTAGCATCTCTTATATAAGCTGGTATCATATCCATACCTGCTAATTGCGAGGCCTTGTACCTTCTTTCACCACTGATTATCTGGTATTTATTCGCAGATTTCTTGCGTACAGTTATAGGTTGGATTAGACCAAATGTCTTGATTGATTCTGCAAGTTCATTTAGAGCTTCCTGATCAAACGACATTCTGGGTTGAAAAGGATTTGCCTCTATCATCTCAATAGGAATTCTAAGTATGTCGGAAGTATCCTTTATCTCATTACTTCCTACTACTTCTTTATTTCCATAATTAATCTGCTGTTTTAAAGGATTTTGACCTGCAATACCCTTTAATAAGGCTTCAACGCCACGGCCTAACCTTTTATTATCTTTTGCACTCATTTATTCTGCCTTTTGCTTTAAATTTCTTTGAAGTACTTCATTTGCAAGATTTAGATAATTTACAGAGCCATTACTCATTGCCTGATATAATATTATAGGTTTTCCGTGAGAAGGTGCTTCACTTAGGCGTATGTTTCTCTGTATTATAGTCTCGAATACCATATCTTTGAAAAGTTCTTTCAATTCACTAACTACTTGAGAATGAACTTTAGTCCTGCCATCAAACATTGTAACGACAAAGCCTTCTATACTTAGATTAGGATTAACCCCATTTTGCACTATTCGTATAGTCTGTAATAGCTTGCCAAGACCTTCTAGTGCAAAGAACTCGGGTTGTACAGGAATCATTACAGAGTCAGATGCTGTAAGTGCATTAACTGTAATAAGTCCAAGTGATGGTGAACAATCTATTATGATAAAGTCAAAATCGTCCTTTATGGGCATTAGAGCTTTTTTTAGTACAGATTCCCTATCTTGTTCATTAATCATTTCTATCTCTGCACCTACGAGATTGATGTTAGAGGTTATAATAAATAAATTAGACATTTCAGTTTGTATTAATGCCTCATGTATATCTATTTCTCCAATCATTACTTCATATAGACTCTTTCTTTCCTCTTGCTCAGGAGAAAAGTTGAGACCTGATGAGCTATTTGCTTGTGGGTCAGCGTCTATTAGTAAGACCTTTTTCTCTAGCACAGCTAAAGATGCAGCAAGGTTGATGGCAGTAGTTGTTTTGCCTACGCCACCTTTTTGATTTGATATAGCAATAATTTTTCCCATATAATACTAAATCCAATATGATTTGGAATTTGGCAAATTTAATAATATTTTTTAGCAATATGACTATTTTTCTATTTTTGCTCCTATCTCTTTTCTTTATAATTTTCTTTTTCTTTGCACGATTGTAATCTTATCTTGTTTTATTATATTTTATTTTTCTCTTTATACTATAGTTTTTACTTTTTTTTATTTTATAATATTGGGCAAAATCCTCTTTAAATCTCAATTATGGAAATGTGTTTTTACTAAGTGGATTGAAATCAATTACTTAAGTTATATTGCTATAATTTTTTCTAAAATATATAATACTTCTTTTTTATATACTTATATTTGTATACTAAATTTAGGAAAGAAATGGCTGGTCTTGGTTATAAATTAAAGAAAAAAAATGTAGGCTCAGTGTCTAATTTTATGAGACAGGCTATATGGTATAAGTTAGCAAGAGAAAAAGGCTTTGAGAATTTTTCTACAAGATTTA
>JARIAS010000039.1 GCA_029257745.1 Candidatus Cryptobacteroides sp.
TATTAATGAAGATCTATATTTGTTAAATCTGTCTAGAAATAAAAATAGTATTAATAGACAACTTACCTTATATATTTACTTTAATGTCAAGAGCAATTTTAGCCCTATCCAAAAGGATATATAAAAATACATCAACACATATGTGTTGATGTTTTTAGAGCGGAAAACGAGACTCGAACTCGCGACCCCAACCTTGGCAAGGTTGTGCTCTACCAACTGAGCTATTTCCGCATTGGGATTACAAAGGTACATTATTTTTTTTATTTTGCAAATAATTGAAGGATTTTTTTATATTTCTTTTTTATTCCATTTTATAAATCTACTATTTTATTACTTTCTCTCTTTTTAATATTAGTTATATTATAATAAAAAGTCTCAAGCTTTTGTTTAGCCTGAGACTTAATAAGTATAATTCCATACTAGTACATAGGAGGATTTTGTACTAATTCAGGATATTGTCCAGCTATATAATTGTCTTTAGTATAGAATCTTATATAATCTACTTCCATCTTTGGAGTATTTGGATCACTTTTACTATTTGCGTATGGTATATTTTGAACATACTTATACCAAGGGCTTCTGTTGCCTGCACCATCTCCCCATCTTTGTTCCATCATAGGAGCAAATGTTATTATAAAGAAAAAACCTCCAGTAGAATATTCTGAGTCAAAAGGCCAGTGAAAATTGTTAGCAAATTGACCTTGCCCCTTCCTTATAACAATATTCTCTTTGCCATTTATGCCCATAGCTACTTCGTTATTATTTCTCCATTCTATCCAATAAATATTAAAATGCCTTAATTCTTCAGTATTCATTCTATTTAATAGCCCTGTGCCTGGATTAATTTTTCGCCCTCTTTTTCTTGCATTTGATGCGTGGAATGTTTGCCAGGCATGCCCTTGGGTATCAGAATGAGGTGCTTCAAGTATATCCATTTCACCATAATATGGCCAAGGGTCTACATGGTATTTTGAGGATAGTAACCATAGAGCAGGATTCATGTCATATAATTTTCCATCCATTCTCATTCTTATTTCAATGCGAGTACCAGGCATAATTGGAACTACATTGTGTTCGTAGTTATATGTAGCTCGGTTATTTTGACTGTAATCACTTATCTTTATAGCTCCTGTGCCATAATCTCTGTGTCCTTGTTCAGTTGCTTTACCTGCTGTCGGGTTCCAATATACTGCTTGAAGATCTGCATCTCCTTTAGATGTCCAAATTACTAGATGTCCTTCATTATCAATATTTGTATATCTCTCATTATCAACAGCTTGATGTTTATTATACTTTATTGTACTATGTGCAGCAGTCCATTTTGGCACTCTGTTATTATAAGAATTTGCCTTACCTCCCTTTATTAAAGCTGGTATCGGTGAGAATTCTAGACTATTTCTAAACTTCCAACCTGCATTAGCAAGCTCTTTGTTAGGATGAGGATCACCAACCTTAATCTCTTTAATATCTATTCTACCTTTTGCCCAATTTGCAACATCTGCTTTTGTTCCTTCAGATACAAATACTTCATTAGAGAAAGGATATACCCATCTTTCGTCTGTTAGTTTATTTGCATCACTTAATCCATTTGTTGGGGAGACGACGTTAATAGTAAATACCTTGTTTCTTAGTTCATATTTACTAGATTCTATCTCAAATGACAATAATACAGGAACTTGGCTCTCTCTTACATTTGCTTTAATTATTGCTGTTACATCTTCGTTATCACTTTGTTGATTGCCTTGTGTAATAGTTAATGTTTCAGGAAGTCCTATAAAATCTACTTTATCATTTTGATTATGAGTTATCTTAATAGGTATATCTTCATTCACAACGTTTGTTGTCTCAAAGCTTATATTAAAATTGCGTGTAGAAAGTACGTTATGAGGAGTATTACCAGTTATTCTTGAATTATTGATTACTAAATCTATTTGAGTTTTAGAAAAAAGACTTATAGGCAATTCTGATGTTTTAATAAGTACACCTCTACTTGAGATTGTAAACAAGCCATCAATAGATTTATACTCATTAGGCTTTTTAATCGAGTATTGTATCTTAAGATTACTTTCTCCTTTTTTTATTACCACTTTTGGCTCAAATCGAGTAAATATTTCATTCCCATTACTAATGTTATGTTCTTGACCATTGGCAAGAAGAGCTTTTCCTGTAAAGGATATATTAATATTTAGACCCTGCTCAGATTTTATTATTTGACCTTCTTTCAGTCTAATATTGACATCTAAGGGCTCGCTTAATAGTTTATTTATAGATGACGCATTATTAGAGCTAATGCTAAGTTCAATTTTCTCAATAGTTCCTAAGTTAGTTTTATTGTTATTATCTTTTTTGCAAGCAACTAAAATAATAAGAGAAGCTACTATTATGATGCTTTTAATTATAGTTTTCATATTATTAGTTTTAAATATATAGCTAAATGTGTTAGATTTATAGATAAAAAGATGGGCAATTTACCCATCTTTTTATCTAGTTGATGAATATTAATATAAAGGATCATTTTTAATTAATTCCTCATACTGTATGTTAATATAGTTGCTGTTTTTATAAAATCTAATATAGTCAATTAGCATTCTAGGTGTGTTTGGATTGCTTTTACTCTCTGCATAAGGTATATCCTTCATGTATTTATCGTATGTCCCTTTTGGCGAGCCATCTAGAGGAGGGAATGTGATAAGCATATGCATTCCTGCTTTGTTATATGTAGCTGTAAAAGGCCAGTGTTGTCCACTTGCTTTATAATCAGAACTTCTTACAACTAGCATTTCTTTGCCATTAATACCAACAGCTACCTCATCATTACTTCTCCATTCCATCCAGTAGATATTGTATTTTGTTAAATCAACGCCATCTATTTTTCCCGTAGTTGGATGGTAGTGTGATTTATCAGGATTTAATCCTTTGGGATTGTCCGACCAGTGGTATGTTAATGTAACTTCAGGAGCAGCATCTTCTGTCTTCTTAGGTGCTTCTAACATATCTACTTCCCCATAGTATGGCCATGTATTTGCTTGTTGGTTGCCTTGGAACCATAATGCAGGAATAAATTTATATAATTGTCCCGCACATCTCATTCTGACTTCTACACGAGTACCAGGCATGATTGGAATTCTTTTGTCTTCCCATTTATAAGAATTTGGATTATTTGGTTGGAATTTACTTAGATGAAAAGCACCTGTACCATATTCTATTGTTCCATGCGGAGCTTTATTTCCTCCATTTTTATCATACCAGTTCTTATATAGGTTATCTCCTTTTGCAGACCATAATAGGAGCTCACCATCATCGTCTATATGGGTATATCTATCGTTATATATACCTTGGAAGTTCTGCATACGTTGTGTATTTTGCTCGCCCATATATCTAGGAACTCTATTACCAAATTCGTTAGCTTTACCTCCTGCTATAGATGAAGGTATAGGTGAAAATTCAAGAGCATTTCTAAATGTCCATCCTTCTTTAGCTAACTCCTTGTTAGGATGAGGATCGCCTGCCTTCATTTCTACAATTCCTTTTTTACCTTTAAATAAAGTTTCTACCTCATTTTTAGAGATCGATGATACAAAAACTTCATCAGCGAAAGGATATACCCATCTCTCATCAGTTAGCATATTTGCTGGGCTTAGACCATTAGTTGGAGAAATTATGTTAATAGTAAAAGAATTTTTAGATAACTCATATTTATTTGAGTTAATACTTAATGTGTAAACAATAGGGATAATACCTTCTGTTACACCATCTTTAATAGTTGCTGTAAGTTCTTCACTACTTACTTCCATAGTATTTTGAGCAAAAGTCAAACTTTCTGTATTTGTGATATCTACTTTGTCCTTTCCATTCCTTGATATAGATATTACGATGTTTTCAGATATATTTTCTTCACTAGAAAATCCAAAATTAAATTGGCGAGTAGAGTATACAGATACTGGCTCATCTCCTATAACTTGTGTCCCATTAACTAAAAGCATAATTTGAGTCTTAGAGAATAGCTTAATAGGTAAGTCCTTTGTATTTGCTACGGCATCTCTACTACTTATGGAGAAAGTTCCTGTAATTGCTTTATAATTCTCTGGATGTTCAATATTGAATTTAATATTGCTTGATTTTTCTCCCTTTGCTATTGTTATTTTTTCTGTAAAATTGCTGAAAAGTTCACGACCATTATTTATGCTCTGTTTTTCACCATTTACCAAAGTCGCTTCTCCAGTAAAACTTAGATTTAGACTTATACCTGTTTCAGTTTTAACAGTTTGCCCTTCTTTTAGTGTAAAATTGACATTAACACCGTCAGCGATAAGAGACTCAGCTGTTCTTTTACCCTCGGAGCTTATATTAATTTCGTATCGTTCAACAACGCCTAAATTATTATTGCTCATATCGTCTTTTCGACATGATACGAGAAATAATGTTGTAGCTATTACTACAAGTTTAAAAAGATTAAATATTTTCATTATGTTATTAATATTGGTTTTGTGATTATACTAATATATAAAACATTTTATTAAAATAATAAAAATGACTTTTAAAAATAATACAAAGCTATATAGCATATAGCTTTGTATTATTTTCTTGTGATAACTCAACTAGAATAGTGGTGCATTTGTTACGTTGGCAGGGAATTCTCCTGCTACGTAAGATGAATTTGTGTAGAATCTTATATAATCTATTTCCATTCTTGGTGTATCAGGATTTTCTTTACTACTAGCATATGGAATATCTTTAAGGTATTGATCAAATTCTGAGGTATTACCTGTGGCGTCTCCCCAAGGCTTATTCTTTGAACCATTGATATTCATAGTAGCAAATGTAATTAGCATATGTAGTCCTGCTTTGTTGTATGTAGCGTCAAATGGCCAATGAACATTTGGATAGTCTGATTTTCTTATTACTTTCATTTCCTTTCCATTAATACCTACTGCTACCTCTTCATTGCTTCTCCACTCCATCCAGTAGATGTTGTATTTTTTTACATCAACACCATTAACCGGACCAGTAGTAGGACCTTGATGATTTTGATTATTTTGGTTTGACCAATGGTATGTTTGATATACTCGTCCTCCGTTTTCATTTTGTGGTGCTTCAAATAAGTCTATTTCACCGTAGTATGGCCATACATGGGTGTTTTCCATATTGCCTTGGAACCAAACTGCAGGATTGAAATTATATATCTTACCTAGTACTCTCATTCTTACTTCTACACGTGTGCCAGGCATAATAGGTACTTTATTTTCTTTCCACTTGTATGTATTTGCATTACCTGCTCTAAATTTACTTATATATAGAGCTCCTACACCATAATCTCTATGACCATGTGGTTCCTTATTATTAGTTCTTGACCACCAGTTTGCTTGTAGATCATCACCTTTAGATGACCATACAACTAGGTTACCATCGTTATTAAGATTTGTAAATCTGTCGTTATAGATAGCTTGTAAGTCTTGGAAGTTTTGAACATTTTGTTCACCCATAAAATGAGGAACTCTGTTTCCAAACTCATTTACTTTACCACCAAATGTTAGAGCATCAATTGGCGAAAACTCTAGGGCATTTCTAAATTTCCATCCTTTGCTAGCCAATTCACTATTAGGGTGAGGTGTTTCTGCTTGCATTTCTACAAGTACTTTTTTTCCATCAGACCAAGATTCAACTGCTGCCTTTGTTCCACTTGAAACAAACACTTCATCAGAGAATGGGTATACCCATCTTTCGTCAGATACTTTATTCTCTTCTGTTAAGCCATTTGTTGGAGATACAACATTGATTACAACACTAGTGCTAGATAGTTCATATTTGTTAGATTCCACAGAGAATGTTAGTGTTACAGCTACTTGTGGCTCTGTTACACCTGTGTTAAGAGACGCTATAATATCTCCACTTGTAATACTATTACTAGCTTGTGCAATAGTTAATGAATTACTTAGTCCTTCTAGTTGCACTTTAGTATCTTCATTACGTGTAATATTTACTTTAACAGCTTCATCAACATTTTCAGTAGTCTCAAAACTAAAGCTAAATTTACGTGTCGAAACTACACTGATAGGCTCTGGGCTAGTTAGCTTTGTCCCATTAACTAGTAGGGATATTTGAGTCTTTGAAAATAAAGTGATAGGTAGCTCTGATGTTTTCATGATAACGCCCCTGCTAGAGATTTTGAAAGAACCACTAACTGATTTATAATTAGTAGGATTGTTTACGTGATATTGAAGAGCAAGTCCTTTTTCTCCCTTTTTTATTGTTTCGTTTTCTTTAAAGTCAGAAAAAAGTTCGCTTCCATTGCTAATTGTTCTATTACTTCCGTCTGCAAGTATAGCTGTTCCAGTAAAAGCAATGTTAACACTCATACCTTTATCATCTGTAATAGTCTGTCCTTCCTTTAAAGAAAGATTTACGTTAATCGCATCTGTCAATAACGCATTCACAGATTTTTCATTATTAGAGCTAATGTTAAGTTCAAAAGTCTGAACAGTCCCTAAAGTATTATTATTGCTCATATTGTCTTTTTGACAAGATACGAGAATTAATGTTGTAACTATTGCTACAAATTTAAAAAGATTGAATAGTTTATTCATGATAAAATATATTGATTATAGTTTATATTTCTTACCAACCTGGATTTTGTTTTAAGGTCTTTTGTATTGTGAGTTGTACCGTTGGAATAGGTTTCAGGTAGTCTCTATTGGGATTAAATCCATAGCCATTTGGTAGCAGTTTACTAAGTGGATCTAAGAATTGCTTATTATCTCTATTGATAGATTCAAGTAGTAGTTTCTTATTTTCATTAGAGAATGATT
>JARIAS010000048.1 GCA_029257745.1 Candidatus Cryptobacteroides sp.
GTATTACCAATTTAATATCTTAGCGAAATCATAATCTTCTGGATTGCTAACATATTTTTTAGCAGCCTCATAATCTGCTGGAGTAAGGTAATGAGCAATATGCTTGTAGTAATTAGCCGCAGTACCCTGCTCTATGCTCACACGACGAGGAGGAATCTTACCCTCTGCATTTTGTAAGTCTTTTAGATATAAAGGATTGGATTTACCCTCTGCATCTACAAATACCATACAACCAGTCTCCCCTCTTTCATATAACTCATATACGCCCATTGCAAGCTCAGAACAATATGTAAGATCAAATGCTATTGGATTTTGACAACGTACATCATAGCCAATCTCAATAGGACGAGTCTTAATCTTAAGACCTAATTTCTTAAATTCTTTTTCAAGTATATCATTGAATAAGACAGCCTTAGAAATCTTTCCAAGCTCTGGGTGTCCATGCTCATCATAAGTCATACTTACTCCTGTTGCCTTCAAATCTTCAGGGTCTAGATCATGGAAAATACCTTCAGCTAAAACAACAGTACCATAAGGTATACCCAAAATATTCCTCTTTATAATTGTAGAAAGTGTAAGCTTTATAATCTTATCCACATCAATCTTTGTCTTATTGAACATTTCTGGAATAATAGTCATAGGACAATGAGTTGCTTCACCTATGCCTAATGCCAAGTGACCAGCAGAACGTCCCATAGCAGAGATTAAAAGCCAGTTTCCTGAAGTACGTGCATCTTCATACACTGTTGCTGCTATATGTGCACCTTCATCTTTGGCAGAATTAAAGCCGAAAGTAGGAGTATTATTTGGCAATGGAAGATCGTTATCAATAGTCTTAGGTACATGTATATTACGTATAGGATATTTCTTATCCTCTAAGAACTTAGCAATTCTATTGGCAGTAGATGCAGTATCATCACCTCCAACAGTTACTAATAGCTTAATATTATTGTCTTGGAACAAAGAAAGGTTGAAGCTATTTTTAAAATCATCATCAGTAGGTTTGAAACGGCTCATCTGTAAATAAGAACCTCCCCTATTAAAATAAGCATCAGCCTTGAAGAAATCTATATCTTCTGTACGAGGATTTTCATTGAATAATCCAGAGTAACCACCGTGTAATCCTATTACTCTAAAACCGTTTGAGAGAAAAGTCTTTGCTACTGAACACACTACAGTATTCATTCCCGGTGCTGGACCGCCTCCGCAGAGGATAATTATTGCATCTTTCATTTTTTTATATGTTAAAAAATTATTGTTATCAAGACTACAAAAATACATTATTTTCATCAAAACATAAACTAAATAATTAAATTTGTGTCAGCTACGGTACGAATTAATATCTAATAAATAATGCTTGTTATATATTTTAGTATTATGAATACTTAAGATCTATTGATTTATATACTGTATCTAATAAACTACGAAAGTTATAAAGACTATACTATTATGGATAAAATAGAAAAAAGAATAGCTGAACTGCGTAAACGTATTAATCAGTATAATAAAGAGTATTATATAGATAATACGCCTAGTATAAGCGACTATGATTATGACCAATTGATGTATGAGTTACAAGAACTTGAGTCGCAAAGCCCCAGCCTTTTTAGTTCTGACTCCCCTAGCCAAAGAGTTGGAAGCGATCTTGATAATAGTGAGAACAATAACTTTAAACAGATTGCACATCGCTACCCAATGCTATCTTTATCAAACACTTATAGCATTGAAGAATTAAAAGACTTTGCTAATAAAATAGCTAAAAACACAGATACTATAATTAATTATAGCTGTGAACTAAAATTTGATGGCACTGCCATATGTCTTACATATAGAAATGGATTATTGGTACAAGCCCTAACACGTGGGGACGGGAGCAAGGGAGATGATGTTCTCGAAAACATTAAGAAGATTAAGAATATACCCTTAAAATTAAAAGGACAGAACTATCCTGAGGAATTTGAGATTAGGGGCGAAATCTATATGCCATTCAAATCTTTTGACAAAGTTAATAAAGATAGAATGGACAATGAAGAAAAGCCCTTTGCTAATCCTAGAAACGCTGCATCTGGTTCCATAAAGCTCTTAGATCCTAAAGAAGTGGCAAAAAGAGGTCTTGAATGTACTCTTTATCATATACTCGGAGAAAATCTTAATTTTAATAGTCATAGCCAAGCCTTAGAAGCTGCAATAAGTTGGGGGCTACCTGTATCTGAGCATAGAAAGCTTTGTAAAAATATAGATGAAGTATACAAATATATACTATCATGGGATACAAAAAGACATGAACTTGGCTTTCCTACTGACGGAGTCGTAATAAAAGTAGATGAACTTGCCACTCAAAAATCACTAGGTTTTACATCTAAGTTTCCTAAATGGGCTGTGGCTTATAAATTTCAAGCAGAAAGACAGCTAACTGAAGTACTTTCTATTGATTATCAGGTAGGTAGAACTGGTGCTGTCACCCCTGTTGCAAATCTTGACCCCGTACAACTATCTGGTACTAAGGTTAAAAGAGCTACACTTAATAACTATGACCAGATACTTGCTATGGATATAAGAATAGGAGATTATGTATATATAGAAAAAGGTGGGGAAATTATACCTAAAATAGTTGGTGTAGAACTAAGCAAAAGACCCATTTTTACAAAAACGGTAGAATTCCCTAAATTCTGCCCCGACTGCGGAACAGAGCTTATTCGAGGAGAAAATGAAGCTAAATTTTTCTGTCCCAATACAGATAGCTGCCCAACTCAACAAAAAGGCTTATTAGAACATTTTATAGCACGTAAGGCTATGAATATACAAGCTGGTGAAGCCACTATCAAACAACTATATGACAAAGCATTTGTCAGAGATGTTGCAGACTTTTATTCTCTTAATAAAGATATGCTTTTACAGCTGGATTCATGGAAAGAAAAATCAGCAGACAATCTGTTAAAAAGCATTGAAGCGTCCAAGAACAATAGTTTTAACAAGGTGCTTTTTGCCCTAGGCATAAGAAATGTCGGTGAAGTTACAGCAAAAGCATTGGTAAAATATTTTAAGAATATTGACAAAATAGCCTCTGCAAGCAAAGAGGACTTAGAAAAAGTCGAAGATATTGGGGCGACAATAGCTGAGAGCATATATAATTTTATGCACAGGGAAGATAAACTCACTATTATAGATAGGCTTAAAAAGGCTGGACTAAATTTTGAAGATAATAGTAATGAAGGACTTATATCAGAGGTACTAGCCTCTAAAAGTATTGTTATAACAGGTAATTTTTCAATATCACGCAATGATATGAAGGCTCTTATAGAGTCTCATGGGGGGAAAAATAGTTCATCATTAAGCAAAAACACTGCCTATCTTATTGTAGGAGAAAAAGCTGGTCCTGAAAAATTGAAAAAGGCAGAAAAATTAGATGTTACCATGCTAAATGAGGAAGAATTTATGTCCCTACTCAATAATTTATAGCCATAATTCCTAATATTTTTATTATTTATATAAGATTTATACTATATTCTACATAAGAATTACTATTTTTACAAATTGCGTTATTACATAATAGAGGATTTATTTACAGCCTAAAGGTGGAATTATGAGTTTTTCTGAATTTACAAGTAGAGATTTTGAGTTAATAGCAAGAGATTATGCAGAACTAAAAGAGGCTGCTATACGCAGATGTAGCAATGATGAAGAAGTTGCAATAGTTGATAAGGCCTTTGAATTTGCAAATGAAGCTCATAAAAATGTACGTAGACGCTCTGGAGAACCATATATACTTCATCCAATTGCTGTTGCAAAAATAGTTGTAAACACTATTGGTTTAGGTTACAAATCCATTTCAGCTGCTCTTTTACATGATGTTGTAGAAGATACAGACTACACGGCTGATGATATAAAAAACATATTCGGAGAAAAAATTGCATCACTGGTATATGGTCTTACTAAGATTAAGAATGTCTTAGATCAAAACAATAAACAAACTAGCGACAATCCTGAATTAATTGAAAATACACAAGCTGAAAATCTTAAAAGAATACTACTTACGATGAATGATGATGTAAGAGTAGTTCTTATAAAGCTCGCAGACAGACTACATAATTGTAGGACAATAGAGTTTATGCCTGAATATAAAAGGGATAAGATACTAAGCGAGACTATGTTTATTTTCATTCCGCTAGCTCATAGGCTAGGTCTTTATGAAGTTAAATCTGAGATGGAAAACATATGGCTAAGATACAAAGAGCCAGATGCCTACAATGATATAACTACTAAGATTAACAGAAATATCTCTAACAAAGAAGCTGAGATTAATAAGTTTATAGAGCCAATCAAGAATGCCTTAGAAAAATCAAATATAACTATCAAAATTAAAAAGAGAGTTAAAAGTCCTTATTCCATATGGCATAAGATGCAAACTAAAGATCTTGAATTTGAGCAAATATATGACCTATACGCTGTGAGAATAATTTTTAATACACAAAACTCTACACTAGTGTCAGAGAGGAATGAATGTTTTCATATATTTTCCATCATAACAGGCATATATCAATACAAATCTGATAGAATAAGAGATTGGGTCAATCATCCTAAAAGCAATGGATATGAAGCTCTACACTGTACAGTAATGAGCAATAATGGCACTTGGATAGAAGTTCAGATACGCTCACAACGTATGGACGATATAGCAGAAAAAGGCATTGCAGCACACTGGGAATACAAAAAAGATGGATATTTCCAAAATGACGCCTCACAGATGGATCAATGGATAAATAAGGTAAAAGAAATACTAATAAGTCCAGATGTGTCTGCTCTTGAATTACTGGATATTATCCACAATGACTTGACTACTGTGGATATAATGGTATTTACGCCCAAAGGTGATCAGAAATCCATAGCCAAGGGTGCAACTGCCCTAGATTTTGCCTATCTTATACATACAGAAATAGGTAATAAAGCTATTGCGGCTAAGGTAAATATGAGATTAGTCTCACTATCTCATACTCTAAAAACAGGAGATCAGGTAGAGATTATTACGTCGGAAGATGAAGTTCCAAAAACAAGTTGGTTCCAGTTTATCAAAACACGTCATGCTCAAAACAAGATTATGGATTTCTTTAGATCTAGTTTTGATGAAAGAGTAAACAAAGGACAAAAAGATCTGACAGAAGCTCTGAAGAACATAGGCCTAAACTATAATCTATCCACGGCAAAAAGACTAATAAACAGTCTTGCAATAAGCAGTACAAATGAGATATTTTTTAGATATAATATAGGTCTAATTACATTTGAGCAAGTTAAAGCCATTCTCGGCAATGGCTGGAATGCAGATAAAATAGAAGATGCCAAGAAAAAGCAAAAAAACAAATATATTATTAACTCACCTGCAGACCCACATAAATACATCATTGCAAATTGTTGCAAGCCCATACCCGGAGATGCTATTATAGGATTTATTAATCGTGATAATAGTATCAATGTTCATAAAAAAACATGTAAGATTGCAGAAAATATCTCAAGTAAGCATGGTGACAGCATAGTTAAGCCCGAATGGTATAATGACAAAGATGCAGCATTCCAAGTAAGTATCAGCCTGCAAGGAATAGACAGAAAGGGCTTACTCAACGAAATTACTTCAGAAATAAGTCTAGCTATGGGGATTAATATGAAAAAATTAATATTAGGAGCCAATGATGGAATATTTGAAGGAAATATAGACCTCTTTGTTCATGATAAAGAGGTTCTAGATGAGATTATTTTTAAACTTAATAAAATTAAAGGAATACAAAGAGTTACTAGGAGTGAATTATAGTTATGACAAAAAAATATTCTATCAGACTACTTAAATTTTTACCAATAATATTCTTATTGTGGTCTATTATATTCCCATATTCCTGTGCAAACACTACGACACCACCAACAGGAGGAGATAAAGACACACTTCCACCAATAATTACAAATATTAAGCCCCTTCCATATAGCATAAATGTTGATACAAATAGCAATGTCGTATTTACTTTCAATGAATATATAAAGATAAAGGCTGGTAATAATATATTCTTATCACCCCCACTTGATAAGGCTCCAAAATATAAAATTAGAGGAAAACAACTAGTAGTCTCTTTTGAAAGTCCACTAGAAAAAAACAGGACATACAGCTTAGATATTACTGGTGCAATAGCGGATAATAACGAAGCAAATGCCTTTCCTGGCTATAACCTTATTTTTTCCACTGGTTCTAAAATAGATAGTATGCTTATAACAGGAACTGTGCTTGATTGTAATAGTTTACAGCCTGTTAAGGACGCAACAGTTATGATATACAAAGATTTATCAGACTCGGCAATTTTTAAGCATCGCCCATATGCGGCTGTAAAAACAGATGAATGGGGATATTTTGCTCTTAGAAACATAGCTAATACTAAGTACAGGTTATACGCAATCATGGACAAGGATAACAACAATATATATAATCCTGACAATGAGAAAATTGCCTTTTGCGATAGCATTATTGAGCCAAAACTTGTAGCAAAGGATACATTAAAAGAGCTTTTAAAATATGACATGAAGGATAGTGTCAATATAATGGCTAGAAAAAGTGAATATGAACTACTAATGTTCAAAGAAAGGGCTAATAAACAGACTATTGTAAAACAAGTAAGAGTGAATGAAAGAACTGCATATTTAACCTTTATGGCTAGAAAGCCCATAATAGATTCGATGTGGCTGGCAGGCTATCCCCCTAATGTATTAATTACTCAATTTAACCCTCAAAAAGATAGTCTTGAAATATGGATTAACTCTAGACAGGAGGCTATGGATACCTTGCATCTTTTTATTGATTACTTGAAAACAGATACTAATAATGTTTTAAAGCCATATGTAGAACATCTAAGATTAGCAGAAGAAAACAGAGCCACTTACGCCTCACGAAGAAGAAATAAGATAAATCATAGTGATACGATAGCAAGCTTTAAACTATCTGCCAATCCCATTACAATAGAGGACCAAGGCTTCGACATAGAGTTCAATTATCCTATTATAAATGAAGATTTTAACAAGATACAGCTGATAGCAACAAGTCCAAGGCAAGAAAAAATTAAAATAGGATATAAAGTTGTCAGAGATAGTATAAACCTTAGAAAATACTATATACAGTCTAAGGAGGATTTTAAACAGGGATATGAGTATCTTTTAAAAATACCTGAAAGAATATTTAGAGATATTAATGGCTTTTATAATGATAGTACTGAAACAAAAGTCTCACTACCAAAAGATGACAAACTTTGCCAACTTAGCTTAAATCTAAGCAATGTAAAACATCGTTATTTGGTAGAGCTACTTAATGATAAACGTAATCAAGTTATTAAAAGTTTCTCTGTAAATAAAGCTGAAAAAATAGTGTTTAAATACCTAAATGCAGGAAATTACACTATAAGACTAACTGAAGATATAAATAATAATGGCATTGTAGATAGTGGCAATCTACTAGAAAAAAGACAGGCTGAAAAGGTTAAATTTTATAGATTGGCCAACAATTCTTATATACTGAACTTAAAAGAAGGTATAGAATTGGAACAAGATATAGACATTGCTGATTTATTCAAGGATTAAGATGAAGGAGATTATTATATCAATTACACTTTTGTTTATTTGCATTATTGCAAAGGCACAAGTTAATGACAATCTAGTAGTTAAGAATATAGAATTTGAGGAAGATAGCTTATTACTACATTTAGATCCAGATAAATTAAGCGATAGCTATCTAGACACTGTCAATGTGGACAAGAACCTTAGTATAAATAACTATCAGATGATAGGAATTAGCTATGGTGCAAGCCTGCATCAAATGTATTTTAACCCAGATAGGGAACAAAGCCGATTTATAACATATAATAATATTGGTATTATATATACACATTACGCAAAGTTATTTGGATATATGCCCTATTTTGGCTTAAAGGCTGGTATCTTATATGGCAAAGAGGGTTACAAGTTCAAAGTTGATGAAAGAGGTTTTAGCCATGCAATTGATCATAGCATAGAAGCACAAATTTCATATATTGAATTCCCCTTTATGTCACATTTTCACATAGATGTATGGAGATTAAAACTAATGATGGATCTAGGTTTCTATGGAGGATATAGACTTGCTATACAACGAAGAGGCTCAGCACAACTAGATGCACAATATGTTAATAAATTCTTAGACCACGATATCAGATTTGACTATGGCTTTGAAGGAGGTATAGGTTTAGGTTTAATTTTCAATCCTATTGAGATTCATTTTAACACAAATCTTAAACAATCCTTATCGACTCTTTATCAACCAGATGCACATAGCAAATATTATTATAGCTTCGCTTATCCTAGTTCCTTAATCTTTTCTATAAGCCTACATGTACAACTAAGCAAAAGACTAGGTAAGACAAAGGCCTATATTAAGGAAAAAGCACATAGTATTGTTTTTCCTAAGGGCGAAGATATTTATAAATAATCAACAATTAAAATGAAAACACTCACTGCCAAAGTCGGCAATATTAAAATAGGATCAGGACATAAAATTGTAGTACAAAGTATGTGTAATACACATACAAATGATATTGCAGCTACTGTAAAACAATGTATAGACTTATATAATGCAGGTGCAGAATTAGTAAGAATAACTGTACCAACTATGTCTAATATTGAGGATGTAAAAAAGATAAAAAATATACTCTCTGAAAAATCATATAATATTCCCATTGTTGCAGACATTCATTTTTCATCAAAAATAGCTATTGGTATAGCACCCTTTGTAGAAAAGGTCAGAATAAATCCAGGCAATTTTCATAAAGACCATAACAAGGCATGTGAAGAATTTGCAAAATTGGTACAAGTATGCAAGCAGTATGATACTGCAATAAGAATTGGCATAAATCATGGCTCACTTGGCGAGAGATTGACTATGCTTTATGGCAATACAGCTGAAGCCATGGCTAAGGCTGCAGAAGAATGGATAAGTCTATGTAAGGAAAATGATTTTTATAATGTAGTAATATCATTAAAAGCTAGCAATACCATTGTTATGGTTAAAGCATATAGGCTACTTTCAGAAAGAATGAAAGAAGATGGCCTTGTATTCCCCCTACATTTGGGGGTTACAGAAGCTGGAAATGGTGATGCCGGTAGGATAAAATCTTGCGTAGGCATAGCTAGCCTCTTGTCTGAAGGTATAGGCAATACTATTAGAGTATCACTTACAGAAGATCCTTTGGAAGAGATTCCTGTTGCCAAACATATAGCTGACAGGTATGATAATCTAAAACAATCATCTTTAATAAAATCGCATATAGATAATAAAACAGCCTATTTATCATATAGGGACAACAATAAGGAAATTATTATGCTTGACCTCGCATGCGATTTTGGTAAAAGCTTATTAGACAGAAAGATAGACAACATTGTACTAAATGATGTAGAATATAAAGAAAATACTATTCCTGTAAAAGCTGATGAAAAACTTAAGAATTACTGGATAGATGAACTTCTACAAGCTTGTAGAAGAAAATTTTATAGGCCAGAATATATAGCATGCCCCGGATGTGGAAGAACCATGTATAATCTAGAAAAGGTCTTTGCTGATGTTCAAGCAAGAACAGCTAAATTTAAGGATACTATAATTGCAGTAATGGGCTGCATTGTAAATGGTCCAGGCGAAATGGCTGATGCTGACTGGGGATATGTTGGTGAAGGAAATAAAAAGGTTAGCATATATAAAAAACACGAAGCAATCGTAAAACACGTAGATGAGGATAAGGCTTTAGATATTTTAGTAGAACTCATTGAAAATGATAATAAAAATATTAAAAAACAATCTTAGATATATTTAAAAATTTTAATATATCATATAATTTACTTATATTTGCCGCTTATTTCGCTAAAATTTTATATTATTTAAGTAAATTATTTATGATGATTAGATGTCGAATCTTGTTATGCCTATTTATTATCCTAACATCATGTGTAAAGGAAGAAGTAGAACAAACAAATTCCCCGGTAAGTAAAGAAAATCAAAGCAAATTTATTAATTTTAATGTCTATCACAATGACCTTATAACACGGTCTAGTAGTCAAGAGAGCGTAGACTACTTCAGAAAAGACACATTAGAAAGTAGCGATACTCTTGATGAGAAGTTATATCTATATGAGACTCAAAGAGCATTTAAAGATGCAATACCTAATAAAGATATAAAAACAAGGGCTACCAGCACTTCTAATAGTATATCCTCAATCAAGATTTGTGGATATAGATATTCAACAGATAAAAGCTTTCCTTTGTTTGAGGAGAAAGTATTGGATAACTACATTATTACTCCTACAATCAATGAGACCTACATGACAGATGTACCATGGCCTATGAATAATTCTAGATTAAAATTCTTTGCGACAGAGCAAGAACTTAATCAAGATGTAAACAATAATGGAATGATTGGACCTTTCACAATAGATTCCAACCCAAACGGCAATCAAAAAGATATTAAATTAGCTGTAAGCCATGATATTGTTGTTAATAGTAATTTTCTAAAAAAGAAAGCTTGCGTTGACTTAAAATTCAGACATGTATTATCTGGTATCAGATTTAAACTTACTACAGATCCTGTAAAAAGGAAAAAACTATACAATGGTGAAATAAGAAAAATCATCATAAAAAATGTAAGAAACCAGGGTATATACAATCTTATTAATCAACGTTGGGAATACTTAGGGCAAAAAACTAAAATAGAATTATCTAATACTCAAATAGCAGTAACAGACGGAAATATCAAAAAGGATGCAAGTAACAATGATATTTCAAATAACATTGTATACCCTGTACAAGAGAGTGGTCAGGAAAATATAATATACGTACTTCCACAAGCATTGAGAGGTGCTGAAATTGAAATTCACTATTTTATTCATTCTCATACCTTTATACTAAGAAAGACCTTCACAAATCAAGAATGGGTACCAGGTGAAATTACCACCTATACTATTTCAAATAAGAGCATAAAAGAAACTAACAACTTTGATGTTAAGATTAAAGGTAATAGTGCAGCCCCAAACAAGGCAACATTCCTTGCTAATATTCCACATAATGGAACTTATGGAAGAAGTATTGACATAAGTATGCAAATCATAAGTAATCAAACAATTAGCAAAGATGGATTCAGCTTAACAAGACCTTTAACTTGGAAGGTAGAGTTTTCTGAAACAGGAAAAGATAATACCTGGACTGAAAAAGAACCAGATTGGTTATCAGGATTACCTGCAGGATATAATCATACTGATGAAACCAGTCCTAAAATAAGATCAATTACGGCATATGCCAGCAATAAGCATGGAACAATAACTGACTACATGCGTTCTCTAGACGCAAGAGGAACTGAGCAAAAGCCTATCGACCTTTCTCTTGAGTTTAATGGGAATAGAAATACAGCTAACTGCTATGTGATCAATGCAAGTGGTTGGTATAAGATACCTCTTGTCTATGGTAATGCCATAAAGGATGGGGGCACAAACATATCCTCATATAGTCAAACTGCACCAGACATAGGAACTAATGACTGGAAGACTAAATATTGGAGACCTAATTTTCCACGTCATGATGGACAGAACATAAATGGTCCATGGATTACAATAAACAATGGAATACAAATCAAAGATGCTGAACAGCTATGGTATGACTCTAAGCAATCAATTATAGATACTAAAAATTTAAAAGTAGTTGGAGATTACATTGTATTTAAGGTGGATAAAAATAGCCTACAACAGGGCAACTGTGTTATTGCAGCTAAAACTAACAATAACGAAGTAGCTTGGTCTTGGCATATATGGTTCACTCCCCTACGTCTATATAGCGACAGAGCTTATCTTACAGACTATGGGCTACTAAAATTTGCTCTTGGCTACAATGACGATGAAGCAAAATACTACTACCCTAGAGACCTATACATGCGTATAACACAGCTAGCTACTGGTAAAAGCAGAACTTTCTTCTTTAGACAAAATGACCTTTTGGAAACTTCTGACGAAGGTAGAGCTACATACTATCAGGGCGGTAGAAAAGATCCATTCCCTCCTGTAAGAGCGTCTAGAAATGGTACAAAAAATATAAGTGTAGAACCTTCAGATGGCAAAATTTACGCCTATACTATAAAAAATCCACACAAACGATTGATAAGTAATAAGGGTAATCATGTATTTACATCTGACTATTTCTATAATGTTTGGAATAACAATAACAATAGTGTAAGCATACATCATACTGCATATTGGGGAAGTTACTATAAGTATCAAGTAACAAATCCTATTGATAAGCAAAATGAGGTTAATATGAAGGATAAGAAAAACCAATATATAGAAGGAATATACTATAATACGGTAAAAACTGTATATGACCCATCTCCTGCTGGCTTTGTTGTTCCACCCGCGGCATACCTATATGAACATAGTGCTGACATAGGTAGCAATTACAATCCTGGAATAGGCTATATGGAACAAGATAGAGATGCTTTTAACGGCTATGTAAAAAAAGGTAGCACAGGTGAAGGTACATTATGGACATCTAATGTTGCAGCCGAAACTGGAAAATCTAATTGGACTTGGATGAAATACTCTATGTATTTTAACACCAATCAAGGGGCTGTAAGAGCTGTTAGATTTAAATACCCATTCTGGGGCTTCCCTGTAATGGTGATGGAAGATAAAAAGGTTGATGAACTATTCTACTAGGATAGAAAATATACTAAAAAAGAGAGTCATATGGCTCTCTTTTTTAATATATATCTAATAATATTGTAGTTTTCAAATTTTATAATCTATATTTGCACAATTTTTATAAAATATAAACTATGAGATATATCAATTTATTACTAATTTATTTTATACTATTACATGTATCCTGCGTAAAAAATAATCTAGATGAAGTTAAAAACAAGTATGAGAATACAGGTAAAATATCAAATGAGATAGTTTTTAATATAAATAATAAAGATTTTACAACTAAGAGTCAAACAAATACTGACATAGAGAGTATTAATATTCATCAATTTAATACACAGGACTCACTAACTAAAGCTTTTGTTCTTATAGAAGAGCAAAAGCTATTAAATAGTAACGAAAATCAGATCAATACAAAAAGTGCTAATGTAATAAGATCTACCATATCTTCTATTAAAGTCTATGGCTACAGATGGCCGAGTAATAGCAGTTTTTCTTTAGACAATAGTGAAGTCTTTATGAATGGAATCTCTTTTAATAATAAATCTAATAAAATTAAAACAAATACTAGATTTCCAAGAGAAAATTATAAATTTAAATTTGTATCAATAGCAGATAACAATAATCTTAGTCTTGTAAATGGAAAGATTGTAAACTATACAGTTACATCATCTTTAGACCAAAATGCAAATCAAGAGGATCTAAGACTAGCTGTATCTAATGATCTTATAGCAAACTCTAATTTATTAAATACAAGTAAAGGAGAAGTTGATCTACATTTCAAGCATCTACTAGCTGGCATTAAGTTTAAATTAAGCATAGACGATGCAAAAAGAAAAAAGTTTTATAATGGTGCCATTACTAAGATTATATTTAAAAACGTGTATAAACAAGGTAATTACAACTTTAGCACAAACTCATGGGAGCCGACTGGAAGCAGAAGCGATCTTATACTTGACAATTTAAATATTAATATAACTGATAATAACATTGTTAGAGACGAGCATGATAATGACATCTCTGGTAATATAGTTCTTCCTGCTCAGGCAAACAATAATAACAATATCATATATGTAATGCCTCAAAGCTTTAACACAAACTCTACAATTGAGATATACTATACAATAAATACACGTACATTTAAACTGACAATTATTAATAATAAACCAGATAGGAAATGGAAAGATTGGATGCCTGGCCATATAACAACATACACTCTCAGCAATAGCTCATTAATGAAGGATGAGCAATTTTCAGTAAAGATAAATAACTTTACACTATCTGAATCAATGGGTAAAAATGCACCTATTATATACAGGATTGGACATGATGGCAATTTTCCAGGTACTCCCATAAGATTTGAACTAACTAGTCGCAGAAGAATATATAAAAAAGGCGATCCTAATTATGCAGTAACATCACCTTCTCCTTACTTGGTAGAAATCAGTGAAGACTATGGGAAAAATTGGCTATCAACAATGCCTTCTTGGATAGGTAATATTCCTATTGGTAAGTATGATAGGACAGAGACTGAAGATTTAACACGTAATATCTTCTTATATGCTCAAAATAACCCTAAAAGTATATCTAATTATTTACGAGAAAGAGATGAAAGAGGGAGTGAAAATGCACCCATAGATCTCTCTCTAGAATATAACGGAAAAATGAATACAGCTAATAGCTATATAATTAATAGGGCTGGATGGTACAAATTACCTCTTGTATATGGTAATGCCATAAAAGACGGGAAAGATAATAGTAATGCATACAATGTTAGTAGACCTCCAACTTCAAATAGAGAATGGGATATAGATTGGTATACAAACTTTAAAAGACATGATGGAAATAATATTACAGGCCCTTGGATAAGAAAGTCTGAAGGGAATAACAATCCAGGAGCTTCTAACAACATTAATATAACAAAAGTTGAAGAACTTTGGGGAGATGCAAGTAGTTCTGTATTTGAAAGACTGCATATATCAGAAGATTATATTGTATTTCATATATCAAAGGAGAATATTAAACAAAGTAATAGTCTAATTGCTATTTTCAATGGTAATACAATTGTATGGTCATGGCACATTTGGATTACGCCAATAAATTATTATGATACCAAGACCCAACTTACAAATAATGGTATAAGCCAATTCCCTATGGGTTATCACGATGATAATGGACAATTTTATCCAGGGAGAGAAATATATCTTCGCTACACACAATTATCAAGTAATAAAAAACTATATGCACGTATTATTCAAGACGAAAAATTTGAACCAAGCAAAGAAGGGCGTGCAGTATTTTATCAAGGGGGAAGAAAAGATCCTTTTCCAATGGTTAAATCGGGAGGAGGAAGCAATTCAACTCTAACAGGGACTACTCAACCCAATAAAACAGGGGGTGCTACAACTATACCTTTTTTAATAAGCCATCCTT
The DNA here is from genome assembly GCA_029257745.1 of Candidatus Cryptobacteroides sp. GTDB lineage: Bacteria > Bacteroidota > Bacteroidia > Bacteroidales > UBA932 > Cryptobacteroides. Next base: position 15,163 of record JARIAS010000048.1, read on the forward strand.
ATACCTTTATTACTGGAAATAGTCTTGTGTCAAAGATGCCCTACAATTCTTGGAACAATAACAATAATAATCGTAGAAGCTATTCATCTAGATGGTCGGTATGGGCAACTGGCACTGGAAGAAGACTTAATTTAGATGACAGTCAAAAAAACACTGATAATTATAGATCTTTATTTTATAGGACTGTCAAAACTGTATACGATCCATGTCCTTCAGGATACTCAATACCACCTCCATCTCATGCCTATTTCAATAGAGATGAATATCTCAATAACAATGCAGGTGTTGGATATATTAAAAAAGAGGATGGTACATATGCTGGATATGTAAGCAGCTCTGATGGTATAGGAGAAGGCACTATATGGACATCCTTTATTGGTGCAGGAGTTAATCCAAATGGAGGATATATTTTAAACAATTGGGAGATGGAGGGATGGACCTTGTTTTTAGACCTACATAAGCAAGGTTCAGGAAGGGCCTCCACTAAAGTACTCGAAAGTAAATACCTAACATTTGGATATACAGTATACCCGACAGAAGAAAGTAATGAAAAAGGTGGACACTTCGTCACAAATTAAAATACAAATAAATACACACTAACAGGAAGATTGACATCTTCCTGTTTTCTTTATCTCTATGTTCAAACTATAATATATTATCTTACGATTTGTATATGTAAGATAATTATATCAACAAGAGCTATTATAATATACCATAGCAGCAATTATAACTCAATTACAACTAGCATTATTTAATAGTCAAAGGTTATTATACAAAACTTATTAAAGATACATTATTATGGAAGTCATCATATGCTCTCTAAAAGATATTGCAGAGATTATTACTCCATGATTAGATAACATTATAAGTAAGATTATTTATAAAAGTCATCAATGAATCATTAAAAAGGAGATATAATAGACTTTATAAACACATCTAGAGGACATTACTAAAGGCTTTATTAATTACATTATTTAAAGAAGTCATCATAGACTCATTAAAGGAGATTAGCAGACTTTATAAATAAATCAAGTGGACAAATTACTAGTGGCATTACAAAATGCTAGGCGATTAACATTAATCGCCTAGCATTATTATATTACTATATTAGTAGTAGGTTTTTATAAAACTGCTATAACAGTTTCACAAGCCCTCGTATAATCACCTAATTTTACCTTAATATCAGCATCAAGAGGTAAATAATAATCAATTCTAGAACCAAATTTAATTATACCACATTGCTCTCCTGCTTGCACCTTAAGTCCTTCCTCTGAGTAACAAACTATCCTCCTTGCAAAAGTACCTGCAATCTGCTTAAAAACAATCTCACCCTTAGGACTTTTAAGAGCTGTCGTACTATGCTCATTCAATTCTGATGCCTTAGGAAGATAGGCAAAATGATAATTTCCAGGATGATACTTATAATAAGATACCTCGGCTGTCATTGGCCAATAATTTGCATGTACATCAAAAAAATCCATATAGATTGATACCTGCATACAGTCCTTTTTAAGATACTCCTTTTCAAATACCTTTTCTACAATTACAATTTTGCCATCAGCTACTGCAGCTACAACTTCTTCTGTGCCAACTGACTCTCTTTTAGGAACCCTGTGAAAATAGATAATAAAAGACATTAACACAAAAAATATAGCTGCTAGAGTATATGACAGAGCCTTTAATGGTATAAACAAAATAGATAGGACTATAAGTATAGTCGCCACCAATGATATTATAATTATTTCAGCGTAAGAATTCTTATCTATCTTCATTTTTAGAAAAGTTAATGTATTTGCACTTCAAACAGAAGTTCCGCAAAGATAATAAAACTTTATATCAAATCAACTATAAGCATGTAAATAACACTAGCAGGAATAGCGAAAAGTGTACTATCAAATCTATCTAACATACCTCCATGGCCTGGTATAACATTACCTGAATCCTTTATATTGTACAACCTCTTCCACTTAGACTCAAATAAATCGCCAAAAACACCTGTAATATCAATAATAATAGCAAGAGCTACGCAATGATACAAGGCATATTCAGTAAAATGGAGAAAATGCAATAAGACAGCAACTAAAATTGTAGAGAACAAACCGCCCCAGAAACCTACCCAAGACTTCTTTGGTGATATATTAGGACATAATTTAGCTCCATATCTTTGGCCTAAACTCACCCCAAACACAAAGGCTCCAACATCTGATGTCCAAATTAATATAAAAAAGGCTAATAGTAATCTACCATCAAAAGAAGAATCTCTAAATACTAATAAACTAGAACAGGCCATTGGTATAGCTATATATAATATCGCAGTGAAAATATGGGATAGTTTTGCAAAATCCTCATCTTTCCTAATAAATACTGCATCTATCATTAACAATAAGAAAGGCACTATTGCTAAGTATAATATTTTAATATTCAGGTCAAAAGCAGTTATTAAAAAGACCAATATAAATAAAGTCTCACCTGATAATATTGCAAATAATCGAGAGCGTATCAATGATTTCTTCAAAGTAATCATATAAAATTCACTCATCATAAGTGCCATCATTATCATAACTAAGGCTGCAAATAAAAACTTATTTAACAACAGCCCTGCTATCATAATAAGAGTAAAAACTACCCCTGAAATTGTTCTTTTAACAGTATTAGTCATTATTTCTACTTTCTATCGTTCTCGGCTGGTAAGACTTTAGGGCCTAAAATAGCCTCTATATCTTCAGCCAATATTACTTCTTTTTCGAGCAATAGTTCAGCCAACTTTATAAACTCGTCCTTATGAGAATTTATCAAGTTTGTTGTCATTGTATGAGCTTCTTCAACTATCTGCCTAATCTCCTCATCTATAAGTTCTGCTGTTTTTTCACTATAAGGCTTAGAAAAATCAAATGCAGTAGAACCTGAATTATAATAAGAAAGCTGACCTACCTTATCACTCATACCATAATATTGAACCATACTACTTGCCATAGCAGTAATTCTTTCTAAATCATTTAATGCACCTGTCGAAGACTCTCCATTAATAATTTCCTCAGCAACTCTACCACCAAATAAGGCACACATCTTTTGCATCATATTTGTCTTAGATACAATCTTTCTTTCATCTGGCAAATACCATGTAAGACCTAAGGCAAAACCTCTTGGTATCAAGCTAACCTTAAAAACATTGTCACAATATGGCAACAACCAACCTACTATGGCATGTCCTGCCTCATGATAGGCAATAGTAGTCTTCTCTGCCTCCGTAAGTATTGTTGATTCTTTTCTTTCTAATCCACCAACAATTCTATCTACGGCATCCAAGAAATCCTGTTTATCTACATATAACTTATTCTTACGTGCTGCTGTCAAAGCGGCTTCATTACATACATTAGCGATATCGGCACCTGAAAAGCCCGGGGTATGCTTAGCTAAGAATTTTATATCCAATTCCTTGTCTATTTTAATCTTTCGCAAATGAACTTGGAAAATCTCTTCCCTCTCCATCAATTCAGGTAATTCCACCTTTATTTGTCTATCAAAACGTCCTGCCCTCAATAAGGCCTTGTCCAATATATCAACTCTGTTAGTAGCTGCAAGTATTATCACTCCTGAATTGCTATCAAAGCCATCCATCTCAGTAAGCAACTGATTTAAAGTATTTTCACGTTCATCATTAGATGAAAAACCTGCATTCTTACCTCTAGCTCTACCCACTGCATCTATCTCATCTATAAAGACAATACAAGGGGACTTAGCCTTTGCCTTAGAAAACAAATCTCTAACCCTTGAAGCACCTACTCCAACAAACATCTCAACAAAATCAGAACCAGATATAGAGAAAAAAGGCACATTGGCTTCTCCTGCAACAGACTTTGCTAAAAGAGTCTTACCTGTACCAGGAGGCCCTACTAATAATGCACCCTTTGGTATTTTTGCACCTAATGCAGTATACTTATTAGGATTTTTTAAGAAATCTACAATCTCAACAATCTCATCTTTAGCACCATAAAGTCCAGCAACATCTTTGAAAGTCACATTTACTTGATCTTTATCTGCTAATTTGCCTGTAGATTTACCAATGCTAAAAATACCGCCTCCTGCACCTCCTGAATTAGAGCCACCTCTACCAATACCTCTAAACATAAAAAACCAGAAACCTAATAAGATTAATGGGAACAAAAGCCAATCTAATATTTTAGGGAAAATATTATCCTCATTCTCCATTACGATTTTCACCTGTTCATCCTTTGGCAATGCAGAGTTTAATGTTGCAAACTCTTCTTCGGGATTGAATTGTGTAGACACCAAAAAGACAAATTGAGGGGTCTTTTCAGTAATTTTATATTTTGATTTATATTTTTCTACGCTAGATGATTTTAGACTTAATTCTCCCCTAAAATCATTACGAACAAACACGATTTTATCAACATCATCCGTTGCCACCATCTCTTTCACCTCTGCCCACTCAATCTTTTGTGGATTGGCAGACATTCTAGCAAATAAGAGATATATTAATCCTGCTATAATTAGCAAATATATCCAGCTTAAATTAAAGCCGAACTTAAAAGTACCTTTATTTTTAGCCATTATTCACCTACCTTTGTTTTTCTTTTTGCCGATGCTCTCAACTTTGATACTGCCTTTGGCTTCACAGACTTCACTTCTTCTGAAGCGATTGATGCCACAGCCTCATCAGTATATTCGTGTCTAGGTGCATCTGCCCATAATTCTTCCAACTTATAGAAATCTCTATATTCTGTCAAGAAAATATGTACTACTACCTCACCAAAATCCAATATAATCCAAAAATTATTTTCTAAACCTTGCATTCTAATTACCTTACGATCTGCAAGTTCTTTCATTTTTACTAAAACATTGTCAGCAATAGAAGCAACAGCAGTAGTTGAATCTGCATTACATATAATAAAATCATCTGTAATTGCAGTATCTATACCTCTAAGATCTAAAGAAATTACCTCCTTAGCCTTCTTATCCAACATTGCCTTTGTTATAATTTGGACTAAATTCTTTTCCATTATTTTATATAAATTTGTATTCAACTTACAAATATAATATAATTTGTCTAAATATGTATAATATTATATGGTTAGAACAAACCGACTCTAGCAACTCTGAAATACTTAGACAGCTAGATAATCTAAACTCATTTAGCGTCATAGCTGCTAAAGAACAAAGTAAAGGTAGGGGGCAAAGAGGCAATAAATGGTTAAGTGCTTCAGGAGAAAACTTAACTTTTTCTATACTTATTAAATTTGATAAAACAGATTTAAAAGCAGAGAATCAATTTGATATCAGCATCATCAGCACAATTGCAATGACAAGGTATTTAGCTTCAAAAGGCATAGCAGCTAAGATTAAATGGCCAAATGACATCTATGTTGAAGATAAAAAGATATGCGGAATGCTGATAGAAAACTCCCTCAAGCAAGAATATCTAGTACACTCTATAATAGGAATAGGTCTTAATCTTAATCAGACAGATTTTAACAAAGAGCTTCCCAACCCTTGTTCTTTAAAACAACTTACTCATAATCATTACAATATAATGTCTGAATTAGAGTTATTTATGGACTATTTTATCTCTGCATATAACACAATGACAAATAGAGATTATATTCGCAAAATATATCATGAATATCTTTACCGTAAAGGCGAGAAAAAAACTTATATACGGAACTCTGATAAGAGTAACTTTTATGGTATTATTGAAGGAATAGATGATATAGGAAGATTAATTGTAAACATAAATAATAATAGAGAGATATTTGGATTTAAAGATATTTCATATGTCATATAAAAAGCCTAAGTATCTCAACTTAGGCTTTCACTCTGAATATCTTCTAATATTCATTCCACGATTTAATCTCTATATCATCTATATCCATACTACAAAAAGCTCTAATGAAGGCCACAGCCAAACGAGCATTTGTAAACAATGGAATATTGAAGTCAATGGCTGCTCTTCTTATCTTATATCCATTATTTAACTCCTTATCAGAAAAATCTTTAGGAATATTTATCACCATATCCACCTGCTTATTCTGTATTAAATCCAATGCCTCAGGGAAAAGTCCCTTAAAGTTTGGACTATCGCATTCACTTGGAGTTAATACTCTAAAACAAGGTATACTATTTTCAATAAAATATTTATATGTGCTTGTAGTAGCATATAAGTCATATCCTTTATCAGCTAAGAGCTTACAAGCCATTAACATATCAGCTTTTTGCAGAGCATCACCAGTAGACATTAATATCTTCTTTTTTGGAATTGTATTTCCTACTGATAACACAGATTTTATCAAAGCCTCATTTAGGTCATCACCTACACAGCCCACCTCACCTGTCGAAGACATATCAACGCCTAACATTGGGTCAGCTTCTTCTAGCCTTGCAAAAGAAAATTGCGAAGATTTTACACCTACATAATCAAGGTCAAATGCACTTTTTTGAGGTGCAGTAGGATGCAGCCCCAACATAACTTTAGTAGCTAGCTCTATAAAATTAATCTTTAAAACCTTTGATACAAAAGGGAAACTTCTTGATGCCCTTAAATTGCATTCTATAACTTTAATTTCATTCTCTTTAGCTAAGAACTGAATATTAAATGGTCCACTGATATGCAAAGCACTTGCAATCTTTCTAGCAATCTTCTTAATACGCCTTACTGTCTCTACATATAGTTTTTGAGGGGGGAATTGTACAGTAGCATCTCCCGAATGCACTCCAGCATATTCTATATGTTCAGATATTGCATATGCCAAAATCTCTCCTTCATCTGCAACTGCATCAAACTCTATCTCCTTACATCTTGTCATATATTGACTTATTACAACTGGATGATCTTTTGATACCTCAGTTGCCATTGATAAAAAGTGACGTAGTTTATCTGCATCATAGCAAACATTCATTGCCGCACCAGATAAGACATAAGAGGGTCTAACTAGAACAGGGAAACCTACTGTCTCTATAAACTTATCAATCTCATCTAAAGTGGTCAATTCCTTCCACTTAGGCTGATCTACATTCAACTCATCTACTATGCTAGAGAACTTATGTCTATCCTCAGCATTATCAATATCTTTAGCTTGAGTACCCAAGATTGGAACATTATGCTCTGCCAATTTTACTGCTAGATTATTTGGTATCTGCCCTCCTACTGATACGACAAGTCCGTGAGGTAATTCCATATCGTATATATCCATTACCCTCTCAAAAGTCAATTCATCAAAATACAATCTATCACACATATCATAGTCTGTAGATACTGTTTCTGGATTGTAATTAATTAAGACACCCCTATATCCCTGCTGACGTATTGTTTGAATACATGTTACTGAACACCAATCAAACTCAACTGAACTTCCTATACGATAAGCACCCGAACCTAATACTATAACAGATTTTCTATCATTCTCATACGAAATATCGTTATAATCACCATTGTATGTCAAATACAAATAATTAGTTGCTGCAGGAAATTCCGCCGCAAGTGTATCTATTTGTTTTACTACTGGCACTATGCCTAAAGACTTTCGATATTCTCTTATATGTGCTAAGATATTCTTATCCAAACTTTTGTATACAGCCCTTTGTATCTGAAAATCAGAAAAGCCCTGCTGTTTTGCCATACGTAATAAGGACTTATCCACATCTTCTATTTTAGAATACTCTTCCAACTGTCTATTTGTATCAACAATATTTGCAAGCTTGCTTAAAAACCACTTATCTATCTTAGTTAATTTATGTATATCATCTATACTGTAAAGCTCTTTTTGTAAAGCATTGGCAATCACAAATATACGTGTATCAGTTGGCTCTTTTAAAGCTGTTTCAATATCTTCTAAGTCCAAATCCTTATTTCCCACAAATCCGTGAGCCCCTTGACCAATCATTCTCAAGCCTTTTTGAATAGCCTCCTCAAATGTACGACCAATTGACATCACTTCTCCTACACTTTTCATACTTGAACCAATCTTTCTAGACACGCCATTGAACTTAGAAAGATCCCAACGAGGAATTTTACATACTACATAGTCTAAAGCTGGTTCAAAAAAGGCAGGAGTCGTCTTTGTTACAGAATTTTTCAAATCAAAAAGTCCATAACCTAAACCAAGTTTTGCTGCCACAAAGGCTAATGGATAACCTGTTGCCTTAGAAGCCAATGCAGATGAACGACTCAAGCGTGCATTTACCTCTATTACCCTATAATCCATAGCATTAGGATCATATGCGTACTGTACATTACACTCTCCAACTATACCGATATGCCTAACTATCTTAATAGACAACTCTCTTAAATAATAATAATCTTTATTGGATAAGGTCTGAGATGGAGCAACAACAATACTTTCTCCTGTATGTATACCAAGAGGATCAAAATTTTCCATATTACATACGGTAATACAGTTATTGTACTTATCCCTTACTACTTCATACTCTATCTCTTTCCAACCTTTCAATGATTTTTCCACTAAGACTTGAGGTGAAAAAGAAAAAGCCTTGTCACAAAGTTCACGTAACTGCTTTTCATTATCACAGAAACCTGAGCCCAAACCTCCCAGTGCATAAGCAGCTCTTACAATGAGTGGATAACCTAACTTATTAGCAGCATCAATAGCTTCATCTATATTTTCAGCTGGATAAGACTTTATAGTTTTAACCCCAATTTCATCAAGTTTATCTATAAAAAGTTCCCTATCCTCTGTATCCATAATTGCCTGAACAGGAGTTCCTAAAACCTTGACATTATATTTATCTAACACCTTTGAGGTATACAAGTCTACTCCACAATTCAATGCTGTTTGCCCTCCAAAAGAAAGAAGAATACCCTGCGGTCTTTCCTTTGCTATAACCTTTTCTACAAAATATGTATTTACTGGTAAAAAATATATCTTATCAGCCACAGACTCAGATGTCTGAACAGTAGCTATATTAGGATTGATAAGGACAGTTTCTATCCCCTCCTCTCTTAATGCTTTAAGTGCCTGACTTCCAGAATAATCAAATTCTCCAGCCTGTCCTATTTTCAAGGCTCCTGAACCAAGTATAAGGACTTTTTTTATATCTCTATCAATCATAACTTGCTAATAAATTCGTCAAATAAAAATTGTGTATCTGTTGGACCACTTGAAGCTTCGGGATGAAATTGCACTGAACAAAAAGCCTTAGTTTTATGTCTAATACCCTCATTTGTGCCATCATTCATATTTGAAAACCATGTCTCCCAAGGCTCTGATAAAGTGTTATCATCCACTGCATAACCATGATTTTGTGAAGTAATAAAACAATTATTTGTTCCATTCATTCTAACTGGTTGATTATGACTACGATGACCATACTTCATCTTATAAGTACTTGCCCCTGCAGCCCTTGCCATCAATTGATTACCCATACATATGCCAAATATCGGCTTATCTTTTTCATAGGCCTTCCTTATATTATTAATGGTTATCTCGCAAAACTCAGGATTACCCGGACCATTTGAAATAAATAAACCGTCATATTCTAATTGATTAAAATCGTAATCCCATGGCACTCTTATGAGTTCTACCCCCCTATCCAAGAAGCAACGTAGTATATTGTGCTTTACACCACAATCGACAAGTACAACTTTTTTATCTCCACTGCCATAACGAATTACTTCCTTACAACTAACTAAGGCTATCTGATTTACAGCATTGGGATCAGCCACAGGAAAATCTTTTTCAACTCCATCGGGCACAATCATACCAAGCATAGAGCCATTATTACGTAGAACCTTTGTTATCTCCCTTGTATCCACACCATATATGGCAGGTATTTTTTGTTCCTTTAGCCATTCATCTAAGCTCTTTACAGCATCCCAATGGCTATATTGATACGAATAATCGGAGATAATCAGGCCTCTTGTCCAAATTTTCTCCGATTCAAAATTAGTAGAAATATTTTCAGATGTAAGTCCTTGTTCAGGAACTCCATAATTACCTATCAGAGGATAGGTCACACATAGAATTTGTCCAGAATAAGAAGGATCTGTAAGGCTCTCAGGGTAGCCAACCATTGCTGTTGAGAAAACAACCTCTCCATCACAAGCTTGTTCATACCCAAAAGACCAGCCCCTAAACTCCATTCCATTCTCTAATTTTAAGACTGCTCCAATTTTATTTTTCATCTAGATTGGTGATTTTTGATTCGTGCAAAATTAGTTAAAAGGACAATGCTATGCAATAGATAAATACAAATTGTTATAAAAATTTTATCTCAAGTTTTTCTATTTCTTATCCAAGTTTATTTTAATAAGCCTTAGTTTTGCAAAAAACAATATATATGAGAAAGAGTAATTTTATTATTGTACTGTTAATTAGCTTATTATATGCTTGTACAAAAGAAAATCACGTGGGGACAGCAATTCTAAGACTAGCTATTGAAAAAGACAGCTATACAAGGGCTAATAATGATATAGAGCTGATAGATACTGCCAACTTTATATTAGAGATAAAAAAACATAACAAAACTGTTTACAATGACATATATGGAAGATTTCCAGAAAAAATGACATTAGAAGCTGGAAGATATTCTATCTCTATAAAATCTTCTAATAATAAAGCTGCTGCATTTTCAAAGCCTATATATGGAGATAGTCAAGATATTGAACTAAATGCAGATGAAGATCTAAAGATAACTCTAAGTTGCAGACTGATTAATGCTGCTATTAAACTAAAAATAGCCCCCTCATTTCTTAGGGACTATCCCGAAGGGATAATATCTCTTGAGTCAAAGTATGGTAAAATCAAGTATAATTATAGAGAAACAAGGCTAGCATATTTTCCTGCTGGAAGAGTTGATATTTTTTTACTGAATAATGACAAAAAAACACTTCTTCTAAGCAAGATATTAAGAGAAAGAGATGTTAGCCTAATCAATATATCAAGCAAAGCTCAGTTAAATAAATATGACAACAAAGCCATATCATTAGAGATAGACACTAGTAAGATATGGAGCTCTTATAATTATGTCATAGGTGAAAAACAAAAAAAAGATAAGGGAATAAAAATAGACAAGGCTGTAAATATTGCTGAAGCAAGAGGACTCATTGGTTCAAAAAAGATATGGGTATATGGATATATTGTAGGTTGCCTTAAAACCTCTCACTTAATTAGTTCAGAGCCTTTCACCAGCAGTAGCAATATAGCTATTGCGTCAAGACAAAATATTGAAGATAAAGATGATTGCATCGCAGTTGAGCTTCGCAAAAAGTCATTAAAATCTGCAATTAATCTTGAAGATAATCCATACAATCTTTACAAGAAGATATTTATAAAAGGGGATATTGTAGAATCATACTACGGAACAATAGGACTTAAGAACTGCACTGAATATCGTATTGAATAAAGCAAACTTTATCGTACATACACGCAAAAAAAGATAAAAAAACATAGCCCAATCAAAATGAATTGCTTATTTTTACAAAGATTTGTAAAAGCTTTATTATGAATAAGAAAAATTTATCTAAAAAATACCTTCCCCTAGGTCTAATACTTTCGTCAACTGCTTTAGGTTTAAGTTCAAGTACTCATCTTTATGCTCAAAATAGTGATAAAGAAGACAAAGACTTACCAAATGTTATCTATTTTCTATGCGATGATCTTGGATATAGTGATATAGAAGTATATGGAAACGAGATTATATCCACTCCCCGACTTAAAGAACTAGCTTCGCAAGGAATGGTATTTACCCAACATTATTCAGGTTCTTCTGTATCAGCTCCCTCACGTGCCAGTCTAATCACAGGTTTGCATACAGGACATACAAAGATTAGAGGGAACAAAGAAATACAGCCAGAAGGTCAAGAAAGTTTTAATACAAATATGAAAACCCTAGCTGCTCTTTTCAAATCTGCAGGTTACACTACAGCTGCATTTGGAAAATGGGGACTAGGTTATCCTGGCTCTGGTGCTGAACCAACAGATGTTGGATTTGATAGTTTTTATGGATACAACTGTCAAAGACAATCTCACTCCTACTATCCTAAATGGTTATATAGAGACAAAAACAAGGAGATGTTAGATGGCAAACAATATTCATCAGATCTAATACACAAAGAGGCTCTAAAATTCATTAAAAATAATAAAGACAAACGTTTTTTTGGATATTTTGCCTATACCCTACCACACGCATCTTTAGAACAGCCAAAAGACAGCATATACAAGATGTATGAAAATCGCTTTGATGAAAAACGCTACCCAGGTTATGGTGACTATTCTCCAGCAGAAAGGCCAAGAGCTGAGTTTGCTGCTATGGTAACACGTATTGACACTTATGTAGGAGATATAATAGATGAGCTTAAAAAACAAGGAATACTTGACAATACCTTATTCATTTTCACAAGCGACAATGGTCCACATACAGAAGGAGGAGCAGACCCAGATTTCTTCAATACGAAAAAGCTTTTAAGAGGTTATAAAAGGTCACTATATGAAGGTGGAGTAAGAGTTCCTTTTATTGCCATGTGGAAGGGTCATATTGTAGCATCTAGTATGTCTGATCACATATCAGCATTTTGGGATATGATGCCAACATTTACGGAACTTACTAAGCAAGAAAAAACATGGAACCAAAAGACTGATGGCATTTCTTTTTTACCAACACTTTTAGGCAAGAAAGGGCAAAAAGAACACGACCATCTATATTTTGAATTCCATGAAGAAAAAGGTAGACAAATGGTAAGAAAAGGAGATTGGGTGCTTATCAGACAAAATATTAATAGTGAGCATCCTAGTCTTGAATTATATAATCTTAATCCAGACCTACATGAGGATAATGATCTTTCTAGAGACTATCCAGAAAAAGTTGAAGAACTTAGACAAATAATGGATAACTCAAGAACAGAATCGCCTATATTTAATTTTGGAAAGAAAAAATAACATTAAATATATCCGTCTTAAAGATTATCTAAAGTCTATAAAACACTTATGGTACAGCTAGGATTTAAAATCCCAACTGTACCATATTTTAAAATTGTACTTAATGAGCTAATTCAATGTATAAGCGATGTCTAATGTATACAACTTAGATATTAATATAAAATTATATCTAAGCATTTAATATTAGAGAAATACTTATTAAACTATTTCAATAAGTTCTACATCGAATACTAGTGTTGCGTAAGGAGGTATAGCTCCAGCTGCACCTGTTTCACCATATGCTAGTTGGTATGGAATATAAAGTTGCCACTTAGAACCAACTGACATCAATTGCAAGGCCTCTGTCCAACCCTTTATAACCTGTGTTACACCAAAGGTTGCAGGCTCTCCCCTCTTATAAGAACTATCAAAGACCTTTCCATCAACAAATCGTCCTTCATAATGACATTTTACGCTAGAGTCTTTTGTTGGGAACTTATCACTATCACCCTCTTTAAGAACTTTATATTGTAAGCCACTTTCTAAAGTTATAACACCACTTTCACTCTTATTCTTTTCAAGAAATTCTTCGCCTAACTTTTTCATAACAGCTCCTATCTCAGCTTGTTCTGCTGCTCTTGCTGCTTCAAGCTCTTCAAAAAACTTATTTAAGACTTCAGTTGCCTCATCTGGACTTAGCTCTGTCTTATCTCCTTGCATACAAGCTTGCACTGCTGCTTTAAAATCCTCATATACAAGCTCTTTAACACCTGAGCTCATCATATTGTGAGCTATACTCATTCCTAATGCGTAACTTAACTTATCCATAATCTTATATTTTTAAACTTTGTATTTATAATCATAAAAAACAACCCGCAAATTTGAGCGTCAAACTTGGCGGGTTCTGCATAAGACAAAGATATAAATTATTTATAACATTAACAATCTTTTATAATTTATTTTTTCTTTGTAATACTATGATAGCTTAATAATTACTACAATTTTTAAAAAAATTAGTTTTCAATGGAAAAGAATATTGGTTTAGAAATATAATCTTTATTTTCAATGAGGGAAAAGAAAATATCTGTTTCATTTTCACCACTTCCTCCTGGCCTTGTTTCTACGTATACATAACTATTGGAAATAATTCTCATCCACTTCTGTGATTTCTTATCTCCTAACCTTTCCATATATGCCTCCCACACATCTTGTTTATCCAAATCTGTTTCAATGATCAGTTTAGCATATTTACCCCAATACACTGATGCAACACAGGCGGCATTATTACTTAACTCAACATTGCTATTATCATCTTTACTTACATAGTAATTGCAGGTAAAAAACTCCGAAAAAAAGACATTTTTCTTAGATATCTCTCCATCAATATTAGAATCAGATATCTTTTTTCGACCAAATATGGGCTTAAAACCGTTTTTTTCAAAACCAAAGGAGTAATACGAAAATATTGTTTTTTTACTTACCTCTGCAAAAGAATCATTTTCATAAGCCATCTTATTAGATTTACTGTAGGACAAGAATGTAGGAGAGCCTTCCATATCATCTATTTGGATAAAATAATTCAGAAAATAGTATAAATATGAATGTGTCTTTAATGGTAATGAACCTAACTCTATAATTTCTCCATCATTATTCAATTTGTTCTTATCTAAAACCATATATGGAAAAATAGATTTAGTTCCCAAGAAAATAAGATTTTTAGGGAGACCACCATAAACGAATGTTTGAGCATAACCTGTTTGATATGGTTCTTCTTGATTAGGTTCTTCTTGATTAGGCTCTTCTTGATTAGGCTCTTCGATATTTTTTTTGCTACATGAAATAACAATAAGTGGCACTATGACAAGAATGACGAATATAAACTTTCTTTTTAGCATAACTATAAATAAAATATATTATTACTTTTTCTCTACAAATATACTTTTTTTTACTAAAACACCTAAGTATCTTATGTTGAAAAATTAATTACGTCACTTGTTTCGACACATCAATTGCAGATATTCAAGCTTGAACCTGATCTAATGTAAAAGACTAACATATAGAAATAATTACCATGAAGACCAACAATGCAATTAGCATTAATCTCAACCAATGGACAAAAAGACTAATGAAAAAATATGAGTATATTAAGCTATGCTCTAATGAGGTATTCCCCAAGATAGAGCTACAAACTATTAATAATGTGCTTAAAGTAATAGGTAAAAAATATAGGATTGATAGTGATGTAAGAGTAGTCATTCAAAAAGGCAGTGAGCTACTAGAGCAAAACGTAGCAAAATATGAAAAGCTGACAAGTCACGTAGGTAGGAAGACCTTTATAAGTAACACTCTTGCTATGGGCATACCTGCTGATATTGTAATGAAGTGGACAGGGCATAGTGATTACAAAGCTATGAAGCCTTACATAGACCTTACTGATAAGACTAAAAAGGCTGAAATGAGTAAGTTTGATAATAGAAAAAACTACTAAGATAAAGAGCGTGTACACGATATTTTGTACACGCTCTTTGTAAGTTACTGATTTACAGTATATTTTGAGGTGCCTAGCGGATTCGAACCGCTGTAGCAGGTTTTGCAGACCTGAACCTAACCACTCGGCCAAAGCACCTTGTTATTGAAAGGATTGCAAATGTAATAAAAGTAATATATAAATCAAAATTTTTATCAAAAAAAAAGGCTACAACTTTAAATAAAGTTATAGCCTAAGTCTATTATATATACAGATTATGCCTTGCCATTAGAACCTAATACATTGCAAATCTTATGCTCGTACACTTTCTTCATTTCATCACGAGCAGGTCCTAAATATTTACGAGGGTCAAACTCACCTGGCTTCTCTGCAAACACCTTACGTACAGCTGCAGTCATAGCTAAACGTGAGTCAGAATCAATATTAATCTTACATACTGCAGAAGCAGCTGCCTTACGTAATTGCTCCTCAGGTATACCTACTGCATCTGGCATCTTACCACCATATGTATTAATCATCTCTACATATTCTTGTGGAACTGAAGATGAACCATGAAGAACGATAGGGAATCCAGGTAATTTATTTTCGATTTCCTTTAGTATATCAAATGCTAGAGGAGGTGGCACTAAAAGACCTGTTTTAGGATCCCTTGTACATTGTTCTGCTGTAAATTTATATGCACCATGTGATGTTCCGATAGAAATAGCTAAAGAATCACAACCTGTCTTAGTTGTAAAGTCTATAACCTCTTCTGGACGAGTATAGTGAGATACTTCTGAACTAACCTCATCTTCTACACCTGCCAATACGCCTAATTCAGCTTCAACAGTTACATCAAATTGATGTGCATACTCAACAACTTTCTTTGTTAAGGCAACATTTTCTTCATAAGGAAGATGTGAAGCATCTATCATAACTGAAGAAAAGCCCATATCAACACAGCTCTTACATACTTCAAAAGAATCTCCGTGATCAAGATGCAGAGCTATTTGAGGTTTCTCCCAACCTAATTCTTTTGCATATTCAACAGCACCTTCTGCCATATAACGTAAAAGAGTTTGATTAGCATAATTTCTAGCACCCTTAGATACTTGCAAAATGACTGGTGATTTTTGTGCAGCAGCAGCTTGAATAATAGCTTGTAACTGCTCTAGATTGTTAAAATTAAATGCTGGGATTGCATATCCCCCTGATACAGCCTTTGCAAACATCTCTCTTGTGTTCACAAGACCTAATTCCTTGTATGAAATCATAGTTTATTATAATTAAAATTCTATATCCTTAGATAATTAACTATTTATATTATATTTTTTAATATATCTAGTTGAAAGTGATGCGAATTTAAGTAATTAGGCAATAAAATAAAAAGTTTTTTCATCTTAAATCGTTTAATATATACATTAAAACATATTATTATCTACTTATGAGCACAAAATTATATGATATAAGCTAGCACACATTTACACATAGTAACATTAATAATTTTTAGCAAACTCATCAAATAATTATAATATAGTTAGATTATTAAAATTATAGCTATTATCTTTGAAAAAATTAATAAACTATCACATTGATGTCACATAAAGTTCTTATATTTTCAGCACCTTCAGGGGCAGGTAAAAGTACAATAGTAAAATATTTATTGGAAAAATTCCCTAATATTCAATTTTCTATTTCGGCAACATCTAGAGCTTCCAGAGGACTTGAACAAGATGGCAAGGACTATTACTTTCTAAGCGAAGAAGAATTTAAATCTAAAATTAAACAAGGCTTATTTGTAGAATATGAAGAAGTCTATAATGGCAGATTTTATGGTACTCTTAAATCTGAAGTTGATAGAATATGGAAGGAAGGAAAGACAATAGTGTTTGATGTTGATGTTGTAGGAGGACTAAATCTAAAAAAATATTTTGGTGACAAGGCCCTCTCAGTTTTTATTCAAGCACCATCAGTATCAGTGCTACGTGAGAGATTAATTAACAGAGCGACTGATAGCAAGGAAGATATAGATAAAAGAGTCTCTAAGGCAGAATATGAAATGAGCTTTGCCAAGGAATTTGACTACATACTTACCAATAATGAATTGAGTAAGGCTTTTGAAGAGATAGAGCTTGTAGTCAATAAGTTTCTAAATGTGTAATAATGAATATAGCAGTATACTCTGGTTCTTTTAATCCTATTCACATAGGGCATAAGGCTATTATGGAATACCTCACTAATGAGGCAAATTTTGACTATGTCTATCTTGTAGTTTCACCAAAAAATCCTCTTAAGGACAATATTTGTGAGAGCTCTGCACAACAAAGATACGAAGAAGCCAAACGTGCCATAGCAAAATATCCTAAATTAAAGGTCAAGGTTGATGATATAGAGCTAAACATGCAGGCACCATACTATACAATAAAGACCTTAGATGCTCTAAAAACAAGAGAACCAGAGAATGATTTTACCCTTATTATAGGTGCTGACAATCTATCTTGCATCAGGCAGTGGAAAGATTACCAAAGACTGTTAATAGACTACGGAGTAATGGTATACCCCCGTAAAGACTTTAATATCAACATATTAAAAAAATCTTTATTACAGGAGTATATGGACAATCCCCAGCCTTATGTATTGGATATAAGCATTATGGCACATACAATCTCTCTTGAAGAAAGATATAGACATATCTATAAGATTAATCTCATAAATGCACCTCTATATAATATATCCTCTACTGAGATAAGAAATATGAAAGAGAATAATATTGATTTTAAGAAATATCTAATGTAATTATATGGCAAAGGAAATTGAAAGAAAGTTTGCAGTTAAGTCTATGATATTTAAGGATATAGCTATCGCTAAAAAGACTATGATACAAGCCTATATATTTAATTCTGACAAGATAAGTCTTAGAATTAGAATTGAAGATAATAGTGCAAATATTAATCTCAAAGAGAGCCTTAGTCCCCTATCACGCAAGGAAAGTGAAATGAACATTAGCATAAGTGCAGCAAAAGAACTGATAGAAAACTTAAATATTAGCAATATAGTGGAAAAAGAAAGATATATTGTTAAGGCACAGATAGTTGATGATATTCAAAACGAGAAATATTTTGAAGTTGATGTTTTTCATGGAGATAATGAGGGACTTATAGTTGCAGAAATTGAATTAGACTATGAAGAACAAGAATTTATAAGACCAGAGTGGCTTGGAGAAGAACTTAGCTATGATACTAAATATCTCAATACCAATCTAGCAAAGCACCCATATAAGTTTTGGAAATAATCGCTATTTATGGTATTTTTGTGAGATTATTGCCTGCTTTGGGGCTATATTAAATTTGTCAGATAAATATTTTATATATGAAAGCATCTATTCCTAAGGGTACAAGAGATTTTGGTCCGTCTGAAATGGCAGAAAGAAATTACATTTTTGAGACCATACGTTCAGTATACAAAAGCTATGGCTATCAACAAATAGAGACACCTGCTATTGAGAATCTATCTACTCTACTTGGAAAATATGGAGATGAAGGAGATAAATTATTATTCAGAATACTCAATTCTGGGGATCCTTTTTCCAAAATACAACTTGAAGATTTTAAGAAAGACGAAGCCTACAATGCAGAGAGCCTATCAAGGGCTATATGCGACAGAGGCTTAAGATACGACCTTACTGTACCTTTTGCAAGGTTCGTTGTTCAGCATCAAAACGAGATAGTATTCCCATTCAAACGTTATCAAATTCAGACTGTATGGAGGGCTGATAGGCCACAAAAAGGAAGATACAGAGAGTTCTATCAATGCGATGCTGATGTTATAGGAAGCAAATCTCTAATTAATGAAGTAGAGCTGGTACAAATTATTGACAAGGTTTTTAATCTATTGGATATAAATGTTGCAATAAAAATAAACAATAGAAAAATACTTAGTGCTTTAGCTGAGATTACAGACAGCAAAGATAAGCTTATAGACATTACTGTTGCAATAGATAAACTTGAAAAAATTGGCTTAGATGCTGTCAAAACAGAGTTACAAAACAAAGGTCTTAGCAATGAGGCTATTTCTACATTAGAACCTATTCTTACACTTTCAGGAAGCAATGAAGAAAAGCTAAAAACCATGTATGAACTTATGAATGGCAACAACAGCCTAAATAAGACATCTGATATAGGACTTGAAGGAATAAATGAACTTAAATCACTTTTCAGTCTAATAAGCCAATCAAATATCAGAAATACCGTAGAAATAGATCTTTCTCTAGCGAGAGGCTTAAATTACTATACAGGTGCAATATTTGAGGTGAAAGCACTTGATTTTGAGATTGGTAGCATATGTGGCGGTGGACGCTATGACAACCTTACAGGTCTTTATGGCTTAGAAGGCTTATCTGGAGTAGGCATATCTTTTGGTGCAGACAGAATTTACGATGTTCTAAAAGGACTAAATAAGTTTCCTAAAGACTTACACAGCAGCACAAGTCTATTATTTGCAAATATTGATGATGAGGCTATATCTTATCTATTACCTGTTGTAAGTGAATTAAGAAATGCTGGAGTTAATTGCGAAATATATCCGGATAAAAATAAAATCAAGAAACAATTTGACTATGCAGAGAAAAAATCCATTCCATTTATATCTATAATTGGAAGCAATGAAATAAGCTCTAATATAATTAATATCAAGAACTTAAACTCTGGCATACAAGAAAGTTTTGCAAAAGAAGATATATCTTCAATTATACATTTTCTTCTGAATAAATAGAATAAGATAACTTTATTTATCTCATTTAATAAATCTATAATTGGAATATGATGACACTTCATATTCCAATTTATTTATCATAAGAACTCCTCTGTATAAATTTTATAGACAATATATCAATATTCTAATTATTCAAGACATAGAATATTAAAGTTTAACTCGCATACTTGTAAAAGTAAGAGTATCTATAATAAGAAGATATCCAGCCAAACTAGATGGGATACCAAGTAACACCTTTAAAGCCTCTGTTGCCATAATAGAACCTATTAATCCGGGGATACTACTAATCAAACCTACCGGACACGAGTCATACTCAATATCATATTCTGGAAATAGTTCACGATATCCTCCTTTAACACCATTATAATGAAAAAGAGAACACTGCCCCTTAAAACCAGATACTGCACCATATAGAAAAGGTATAGCAAGTTGTTTAGCTATGTCATCAATAACATAACGTGTAGCTAAATTATCCGTTCCATCAATAATCATATCATGCCCTTTAGCAATCTCATACGCATTATCAGATGTTATTTTTTTATTTATAGCTCTTATAATAACAGTGCTATTAAGTCTCAATAATCTACTCTTAGCGACTACTACTTTTAACTTACCAAGATCATCCTCTGTATATAAAATTTGTCTCTGAAGATTAGATAAACATACTCTATCATAATCAACAATTGTTATATGTCCAACTCCTCCAGCTACAAGATAGTAAAGAATTGGAGCACCTAAACCTCCTGCACCAACCACTAAAATATGTTTAGAAGACAATGCTCTCTGTCCTGCTTCACCTATTTCAGGCAAAGCAATATGACGTTCATACCTTTCTTTATTATTTACACTTAACTCATCCATATATCCCAATCCTTCCACACTGGTTCATATCCATTATTTTTTATAGCTGATACCATCTGTGATACAGATCTACCATCGTTAATAGAGAACTGCTCTAACTCTTCATTACGTTCGACATAACCCCCTGGAACAGTAGAAGAAGCTGCACTCATAGAAGTAACGCCTATATGCATGGCCATATCACGGAATGCAGAACTCTCTCTTGTAGAAAGAGATATATCCACTTCTGGATCAAATAGCCTATATGCAGATATAAGTTGTATCAACTGTTTATCCGTTATAGGGTTATTAGGCATAAACTCCCCTACATGTGGACGCAAACGAGGTAAGGATATAGATGTCTTCATACGCCAATATCTCTTTTCTATATACGAAAGGTGCAATGCGGCAAAAAAAGAATCCACCCTCCAATTCTCTAGACCTAACAAAGGACCGATACCAATTTTCTTTATACCTGCCATTCCACACCTATCTGGTGTTTCTAATCTATATCGATAGTTAGCTTTTTTGCCCTTAGGATGATATTGAGGATACGTTTTTTCATTATATGTTTCTTGATAAACGCATACATAACTTATACCGGAATCTACCAAGCTTGCATATTCATCCATAGATAATGGCTGTACCTCCAAAGATAACTGTGCAAAATGAGGACGTAGTAATTTAACGACGTCATTATAATAGTCTGCACCTGTAAGACCATTATGTTCTCCTGAGACAAGAAGTAAATGGCGATAACCCCAATCTTTTAGAACTTCTATTTCTTTAATTATCTGTTCATTATTAAGCTTTATTCTTTTTATATTATTATGACAACTGAATCCACAATAAACACAAGCATTAGAACAATAATTAGATAAATAAAGAGGTGCATACATTTGAATAGTTCTACCATACCTTCGTATAGTTAATACTTCAGCCTTTATCGTCATTTCTCTTAAATATTTTTCTGCAACAGGAGAAATAAGAGCCTTAAAATCTTCCAATGTACAACTATCTTTAGACAGGGCACGTCGAACATCTATATCGGTTTTATTCATTATAGAAGCCTCTTCCTCACTCCAGTCATGCTTTTTTATCTCATCGTAAAAAGTATATTCTTTACTCATGTCTATCTTATTTTAGAAAACTATCTATTGGCGAACTTGCTACAGCATAATTTACAATGGCTGGAAGGCCTGCAAGATAGGCTTTCCTACCAGCTTCTACTGCCCTTGCAAAAGCTGATGCCATTACTACTGGGTTCTCAGAAGATGCAATAGCCGTATTTACTAATACAGCATCAGCCCCCATTTCCATTGCCTCTGCTGCATGAGATGGTGCTCCAATACCTGCATCAATAACAACAGGCACACTACTCTGCTCAATAATGATAGAAAGAAGTTCTTTTGTCTTAAGACCTTTATTACTTCCTATAGGAGCACCTAATGGCATTACTGCTGCTGCACCAGCGTCTTCGAGATATTTACAGAGAATGGGATCTGCTTGAATATAAGGCATCACTATAAAATTATCTTTTGCCAATATCTCTGTAGCTTTAAGAGTTTCAAATGAATCAGGAAGTAAGTACTTAGGATCAGGATGAATCTCTAATTTTACAATATTGACCCCAAAAGCTTCACGAGCCAGTCTAGCTGCAAATATTGCTTCCTCAGCATTATGAGTTCCAGAAGTATTAGGCATAATAGAAACGTTCTCACTCCTAATAATTGAGACTAACTCATCATGCTCATTAGATGTCTCCACTCGTTTTAATGCGACTGTAACTAGCTCTGTACCAGAGCTCTCTATTGCTTTATACATTAACTCATTTGAAGAGAATTTTCCTGTACCCAAAAATAAACGAGAGGAAAATTCCATATTAGATATAATTAACTTATCCATTATCTATTATTTAATTAATATTTAATAAACGACTTATCACAAACTTTCTTTATTGTATATGCTGTTGAACACATATTTTCTGAATGAAGTAACAACGAAGAAATAGCTATTCCTTTAATATCTAAATTCTCTAAGTCCTTTATATCATCTAATACAATACCACCAATAACATATATAGGTATAGGTAGGGCCAATCTCTTATTAGCTAATACAATAGACTTAATACCCTCATATCCTAGTATAGGACTAAGATTAGTCTTTGTTTTTGTATATCTATAAGGACCTACACCTACATAATCCACCCCCTCTATTGCTCTATGATATAATTGTTCTGTTGTATTACATGTTCCTCCAATAATTTTTCCATATCCAAGTTTTTTTCTTGCTTCAATGGGAGAATCATCATTCAATCCAAGATGAACCCCATCAGCATCACTCTCTATCACAGCATCAATATCATCATCTATAATAAGGGTTGAACCGATATAATTATTCATAATTCTTTTAAGAGATAAGGCTACATCAACCCGCTCCTCATGCGTTGCATTTTTCATACGTAACTGTATCCATCTTATACCTCCATCAAGAACATTCATACAAGATAAAAGAATTTCATCCTTATTACTACTATTAGTAATAAACTGTACTGTGCAATTCTTCATACGTGTATATTTTACATTTCTAAGATTATAGTTCATATTCCCTATCAATTTATTAGAAGATCTCCTATACTCATCTACACAAAATTGAGATTGCCGACATGCTTGTTCTAAAGTATACCCCAAAGACAGATGAGCTGCAATACTTGCTGAAAGCATACAACCAGTACCATGCTTATCTGCACACGTACGCGGAACATCAAATTCAATATAATTATCCCACATATGGCTAATCAAAATATCTGTGGCTTTAAACTTATTACTAGTATGACCACCTTTTAAAAGGATAGAACAGGCTCTCTTCTTAGCTATTTCTCTAAGCTTAATGGGATTATCTGTTCCAAAAATTAAAATAGACTCGTGTACATTTGGTGTTATTAATGTAATTACAGATAATATTTCTTCAATTACTTCATGCTTCAGTTCATATAATATTGTATTTTCTTTTCCAGCTGAAGCACTTAATACAGGATCCCAGATTATATGTTTCACTCCATATTCCTTAAGTTTTATAGCAATATCTAAAACTAAATTTAGAGATGAAAGCATGCCTATCTTGGCAGAATAAGGGATATGTCCCCTTTCTAACAAAAAAGTAAGGGTATTAATCACATTATCATCTGGTATAGAAATCAAGCTATTAAATTCTCCTTCATCTTGTATAGTTAAAACTGAAGTAACTGTTATAGGCCTGGCAGATAAGCCTTGTATTGTTAGAGCATCTGATATTAAACCTGCCCCAGAAGAAGGATCATGACCTGCAATAGTAAGAACTTCAGGCAAAGGAAAAAGACTATATCTCTCATTCATAAATTTACCTGATTTACTTATATATCCAAGAACAGCTGCACCATAAAATCCATGCTCTAATAACAGACTTATATTGTCAGGTGTAACACCACCAAGTCCTAGTACTGGAAATGGTAAAGATTTAAGGCGATATTTACATTCCTCTAAATCTATCGTAGCTGTATATCCGTCTTTTGATATACTATCAAATACAGGACTTAATAATGCATATGTAGGAATAAATGGTAATGAATATAATTCTTCAATGCTATGTGCTGATACTGATACTCTATAACCCGTCCCTACCCAATTGTGATACTGATCACGATTATCATGCCTTAGATGTACACCACCTAATCCATATTCATATGCTAAATCTAAATAGTCACATATAATAACTCGATTACGGTAATATTGTGGAATTCTTAATATTGCTTCTTCATATTGTACACGAGTATGATTGGGAAGACGTAAATGAAGAGAGTGCAGACCTATATCAAAAAGACTAGCATAATAACTAATGTCTATAAGACTAGATGTAGGCGATGTAATTACTATAAGCATATTAACTACTTTAATTACTTATCCTTATCAATATTCTGATGCAACTGCTTAGAGGTTCGCATAGAGCAAAAGTGCTCACCACACATAGAGCAGAATGGTGCAGACTTATAACCATCTGCAGGAAGTGTTTCATCATGAAATTTCATTGCAGATTCACTATCTAAAGATAAATGAAACTGATCTTCCCACCTAAATTCATAGCGAGCCTTACTCATTGCATAATCTCTATAATAAGCAGAAGGATGTCCCTTAGCCAAGTCTGCAGCATGTGCTGCTAATTTATAAGTGATTACACCTTCTTTAACATCATCTCTATTTGGAAGTCCTAAATGTTCTTTACGAGTCACATAACAAAGCATTGATGTACCGTACCATCCAATCATAGCGGCACCAATAGCTGAAGTAATATGGTCATAACCAGGAGCTATATCTGTAACGAGA